>JAXHTB010000568.1:0-1944 GCA_034190185.1 Spirochaetota bacterium
GGTCTTCATCCATTTCATATTCCTCTAGCTATAAATTTTTCAAACAGTAATAGTGAACAGAAATGTATACTATGTTCAACCTGCGATCACTATATATGCAAATTAGAGGCAAAAAACGATGTGGCTGTTAAAATTCTGCCAGATGCAATAAAGAATGGAGCGACCCTTCTTCCAAATACACGGGCTATTAAAATAAATATAACCAAAAACAGGGTTGTCTCTATTGATCTTATCGACCAAATTAGCAGAGAGATTTCAACTATTAAAGCTAAAAATATCATTGTATCTTGTGGAGCTTTATCTACTCCGCATCTATTGATAGCTTCAGGAATAGATAAAATTGATAAAAGCGGTTCTCTTATAGGGAAATATCTAATGCGTCATATAAACAGCATTGTAAGCGGCGCATTTCCTTTTAAAACAAATCCTGACAAAATGTTTCAGAAGCAGATAGCAATTCCGGATTTCTATTATGGCGATAAAAAAAAGAAAAATATTCTACTAGGTAATTGGGGGATCATTCAGGATGTATCGTCATTTGGTAAGGGACTAATAAAACTCAATGCACCGTTTGGACTGAAGAATGCCGCGGCATTCTTGTCTGAATATTCGATAAACCTGTTATGTATAGCAGAGGATATCCCGCAACTTTCGAACAGGGTATATGCTGACTGGAATCAAAAGGACATTTTCGGGATGCCGTCATTAAAGGTATATCATAGATACGATCAAAGAGATAATGCTGTTATAAATGCGCTTTCAAAAGAAGCAAAAAAAATCCTTAAGAAAGCTGGTGCAAAGCTCTTCTATACAATTCCAATAGAAACATTTTCACATGCCTTTGGAAGCTGCAGGTTCGGTAAGGATAGATCTGCTTCAGTTCTAGATGAAGACTGCAGAGTATGGGGATTGAAAAATCTTTATGTTCTTGATGCTAGCTTTATGCCCTCTGGAGGTTCTGTCAATCCTAGCCTTACAATCGCTGCAAATTCCTTGAGGGTTTCTGAAATGCTTGCAAGCATACAATAAGGAGAAAGTTCACTATAAATACACAAATACATAGGAAATAAAAATCTACTCTTATTTTATTAGCTCCAATATAGCTACACTATTATAAAAAAATATTAATAATATTAAGGAAGGTATATTATGAACATTATAATCTTTGGACCTAATGGAAGCGGCAAAGGAACACAGGGATCTATTATTCAAAAAAAATATAACATTACTCATGTTGAATCTGGAGTAATATTCAGAGAAAATATTAAAAACAAAACAGACCTCGGTCTTAAGGCTAAAGAATTCATAGATAGGGGCGATCTTGTACCCGATGAAATTACTATTCCCATGATTCTTGAAAGGATCAAAGAGGATGACTGCAAAGATGGATGGCTTTTAGACGGATTTCCAAGAAATCCAGAACAGGCTAAGGCGCTAAAATTAGCTCTTGATAATGAAGGTATTAAACTTGATTATGTAATTGAGATAGTTTTGGACAGAGAAACATCTAAAAATAGAATTATGGGCAGAAGAATCTGTGAAAATGATGGGAATCATCCCAATAATATATTTATAGATGCAATTAAGCCTAAAGAATCAGATAGTGGATATATCTGTAGAGTATGCGGCGGTAACTTATCCGCAAGAGCTGACGACCAGGATGAAACCGCAATTAACAAACGCCATAACATCTATTATGATAAAGATAAAGGTACTCTTGCAGGTGTTGAATATTTCAAGAACGTATCTAAAGAGAATGGCAATGTTCCAAAAATAGTAGAAATTGACGGAAGTCCTGATGTAAAACAGATAAGCGATGATCTACTTTCCAAACTTAAATGATCAGAGCGCGTCTAAAATATCTAGGAAGCCAATTGATACAATATATTCAGAAAAAATTTTTAATCAGACAATAAGTCTGGTTCGAATGGATGTACAGAGGCA
>JAXHTB010000569.1:0-1936 GCA_034190185.1 Spirochaetota bacterium
TTGTCCTAATCCAACCCTCAATCTAGGATTTGTCTTCATGCACCATATCTTTTGGGATAAGCTCGACTCGTCTTATATTAAAACCAGAATTTTGCAATAGCTCCTCGTAATCTTCAGTCCCGAGAAATCCGTAAGGGAACCCGAAACCATCAAGATACTGCCTCCATTCCGGATGTGTCCTTATTTCACTTAACACTGCCAGGATATCCCTTGCATTCCCCTTTCCCCCCATTTGAAGTAGTATCCTTCCGCCTGATTTAAGGCTTCTAAAAATCCCATCCACAACTGGCTTATGATTCTTTATCCAATGGAGTGCTGCATTTGAAAAAACAACATCAAAGCATTCTTCAAATCTTAGATTAGTAGCATCCGCCACTGTAAATGAGAGATTCGAATGCAAGTTAGACGGATAACACTTTGCCGCTAACTCTATCATTGGAACTGAATTGTCAACACCAATTACAGAGCCATTGCCAACAGAACGGGCGATTTCGGCTGTGATTTTCCCATCACCGCATCCCAAGTCAAGAATATCCTCATTACCTTCAAGGGACAATTTATTAATGAGTTCCCTTGCCCATTTTAATTGGGACAGAGAATGTCTCTCATAGTCTTTAGCATTCCAAGTATATGCACTCATAATCTCTTCCTTGAAAAATATAATGTTATTGAAAGATCATAAATCCAAATCTTAATAAAATAATAAAAATAAGCAATTGGCAACTATAAATCATTTTTTATGATCGAATTATATTATTTTAAGTATTATTGTCAAAAGTTGTGGATTGATTAAATTATATCCACCAGCAGTATATATATTCTAAGCTGCTTCCTTCAAGAAACCATCTTTGAATATATATATGTTTGTGTAATAGAGATTGTTAAATAGCAGATTATGGCTTTAAATCCTTTGTTAAATCATAGAGAATACCGGAATCAGCAGTAGCTACTTCATTCCTTTTCTTCCCCTTCTTGCGTGCCAGTTCACGCATATTCACAGCTGGATCAAACTCATCCACAATCTCTGTACCCAGCAGGGCTTCCACAGCGTCTTCAATTGTGACAATGCCGTTATAATCGCCATACTCATTAAGCACAATTGCAAGATGAGTTCTTTTGGACACAAGGTTATTTAGCAGATTCAGAACCGATATTGACTCAGGAACAAATTCAGGTTTCTTACTGATTTTTTTCAGCGCTGTATTCATTTTTTTTTCTGCTATTTTATCCATAATATCTCTTCTGAGGACTATGCCAGTAATCACGTTTTTGTGCGGATCATAGAGTGGTATTCGGGAAAAATCTAGCTTTGTTTTGTCTTTATACAGATCGATGATTGAAAGATCCTGTTCCAACCAGAAGACCACTGTGCGGGGTGTCATTATATTCTTAACTTTAATGTCCCGTAGATTAAACAGGTTTTCAATAATCTCAAATTCCGATGCACCCAGCGCCCCCTGCTTGTATCCCATGTGTATATAATTATATATCTCAGCTTTGCTTACAAGCGACGCTGGATTCTCACGCATAAAGAGGCCCGAAAAAAAATTTATAGGAATGATAAGTGGCTTCAGAATAAATATAAGCGCCTTCAGGATATAGGCGCTTGCAGGGCTAAGGCTCTTCCAGTAATATGCGCCTATGGTCTTGGGGATGATCTCAGAGAAGACCAGGATCAATATTGTAAGCACAGCGGAGAAGAGCGCCATCCATTTAGAACCGAAAATGCTTAAGGCCATAGCTCCCGAAACTGCGGCTCCCACTGTATGGGATATGGTGTTCAGTGTCAGGATTGCTGATATGGGTTTGTCAATATCATGCTTAAGCTCCTGCAATATCCTGCCAGAGCGCATCTTCTTATCAACAAGGAGCTGGATATATGGTCTTGAAATGGACAGAATAATCGATTCAAGCACTGAGCATGTGAATGAAATTA
>JAXHTB010000057.1:0-13860 GCA_034190185.1 Spirochaetota bacterium
TTTTTATTGCAGAAATATTGCTTTACAATATGGACTTGAAAATATTACCGACAAGGTCTTTCTTTCGGGACTGCTGCATGATCTTGGAAAGATAATATTGCTGTCAACAAATTCGGAATTATCCAACTGGATTTCTGACATTACAATGAACAGAGAGATCCGAACAACTACAATAATTGAAGAAATTTCAATTGGAGTAAGTCATTCCTCAATTGGAGAGTTGATAGCAGACAAATGGAGAATGCCAGAATATCTTATTGAATCAATTAAATATCATCATTCACCTCTTGACGCCAGCAAAGAGTATAAGGAAGTTGTTTATATTACATATCTCGCAAATATGTTGTGCGGAATAGAAGAGAATAGGTATGATTTTCTTTTCCTTGAAGAGGATGTGCTGAATATGTTTAAATTTACAAGCGAAGAAAAATTTCAGAAATTACATAATAATCTAAAGAATAAATACAATACAAGTGTTGAATAGGTTAACTTCCTTCTGCTTTTAATCATCTATTTAGTTTTTACATCAATTTAAAGATTTACAAAGCTATAAAACTGCAATTAAAAAGTTCTTTACAAAGATAAGATATTGATCGTAATCTTAATAATATAAATATGTCCAAGTACTATGGGATTATTTAATTATCAGATGATGAAATTCCTTTATATGCTGTAAGGTTGTAGGATCTATTACTATTATTCATTTCCCATAGATTTATCTGTAATCTGATATTCTATTTGATGGAGAGATGCCAGAGTGGTCGAATGGGACGGTCTCGAAAATCGTTGAGGATTTTCTCCTCCGAGGGTTCGAATCCCTCTCTCTCCGGATCTATTTTTTTCTTCTGATCTATTTTGTTTCTTGACATCATCTTTGTAAGTATATTTTATTATTATATTTTTTAGTTTAATTATATTTATTAACTGGTTAATGGAGAAGTGTCTGAGTGGTCGAAGGAGCACGGTTGGAAACCGTGTGTAGTGAAAGCTACCGAGGGTTCGAATCCCTCCTTCTCCGAAAATATTTAGCTTTAACGATATTTGATAATAATATATGGATATAATTTTAATTCTATAGTTCTTAAGCTGTAATCAGTTTTAGAATCTGAATTTTTTATTGAAAAGCAATGACATATCAGGTAACTGCCAGAAAATGGCGTCCTCAAAATTTTGATGAGATTGTCTTTCAGGATCACATTTCAAAAACAATAAGGAATAGTATAAAGAAAGGACGAGTTTCTCATGCTTATCTATTCTCCGGTCCGAGAGGTGTTGGCAAGACCACCATGGCAAGGATTATTGCAAAAGCTCTAAACTGCATAGACGGCCCTACTGAAATTCCTTGTGGAAGATGTGAAAATTGCATTGAAACACGAGACGGATCTTCCTTTGATGTTATTGAGATAGACGGAGCCTCAAATAGGGGTATTGATGATATTAAAGAGCTGAGAGAAAATGTTAATTTTGCTCCAATAAAGTTCAGATACAAGGTATATATTATTGATGAAGTTCATATGTTAACAAAAGAGGCATTTAATGCCCTTTTGAAAACTCTAGAGGAACCACCTGCACATGTTGTTTTTATATTTGCAACAACTGAAATTCACCAGATACCAGAGACAATACTTTCTAGATGCCAAAAATATCAGTTTAAAAAGATACCAATAAAATTTCTGGTAAATCATCTTAAATTAATTACAGAAAAAGACGGATACTTTATAGATGAAAAGGCGCTTTTTCAGATTGCAAGAGCATCAGATGGATCGATGAGAGATGCTCAATCACTTATGGATCAGTTAGTTTCATTTTCCGAAGGCAATATTAGTGAAGATGACGCTCTCGCAATACTTGGTATTGTCCCTATTGATAGTTTTCTCAATCTACTCGATTTCGTTAGTAAAACTGATTCAAAGGAAGTTATTAATGAAATTGATCGTGTTGCATCCCTTGGTGTTGATGTGTCAAAATATGTAGCAGGATTTATCGATATCTTAAGGACAATAAGACTTGTCAGGCACGGTGTTTCAGTAGATGATATCTATGGATTTTCTGATGATGAAATGACCCATATAAATAAAGTGGCAGATATGTTCTGCGATGAAGATATTAGTGTATTTTTTAGGATTATAAGCGATCTTGAGAATGAATTAAAATATTCAACTAATGAAAGAATCTGTTTAGAGATGGCTCTATTGGATATGATAAATATAAAGAAAAGGCCATCGGTTGCAGCGCTTATTCAAAAATTTGATGAGTTATATAATAGTGAAATAGAATTTGATAATTCATCAGTTAATGATAAGAAATCTTCCCAGGAAGTATTCAATATAAAATCTGAGAAGATAATTAAGACAGAGGAACCTGTCTCTATGGCTGAAAAAATAAGAGATAAATTTCATGGACAAATAATCGAATAAGGAGAAGAAGATGTTAAAAGGACTTGGTGATGTTGGTCAAATGATGAAATTACAAAAGGAGATGAAGAGTACTCAAAAAAAATTGAAGAAAAAAGAGATTGAGGGTAAAAGCAAGGATGGCTATGTAAAGGCGATTGTTAATGGTGAGTTTAGACTACTCGATTTGAAAATTGATCCTGAAATTCTAGAGAATATCGATAAAAATAAGTTAGAAGGATCGATTATATCAGCCGTAAATACTGCGATTGATAGCAGTAAGGAACATGCTGCAAATGAGATGTCAAAGCTAACTGGAGGAATGAATATCCCAGGTTTAGGCAGTATGTTAAAATAAGAGTATGTTAAGATGAATACTCATTCTGTATACCTAGATTCTCTAATAAGAGAATTTTATAAATTGCCGGGCATAGGGCCAAAAAGCGCTAGTAGACTTGCTTTTCACATCCTTAAAATACCATTTGATGAGGCAGAGAAGCTTGCTAAAGCAATTATTGAACTTAAAAACAATATTACATTCTGTAAAATATGCGGTGGAATTGCTGATGAGAAGATATGTTCAATTTGTTTAGATGAAGACAGAGACAGGGGGGTGATTTGTGTAGTTGAGGAAGCAAAAGACGTTCTTACAATTGAAAAGACAAAGGAATACCGCGGATTATATCATGTGTTAAGGGGAGTAATATCACCATTAAATGGGATAGGACCAGAAGAATTAAATATTAATTCCTTCATCGAAAGGTGTAGAGATTCTTCCACAAAAGAGGTTATTATAGCAACTAATCCAACTATCGAAGGTGATGCTACCGGTCTTTATCTTGCAAGAATATTAAGGCCAATAGGCATTAAGGTTATGAGGATAGCTCACGGTCTTCCAGTGGGGGCAGATATTGAGTTTGCTGATAATGCCACTATTGCAAAGTCTATTGCGGGAAGGATTGAGATATAAATCTATTGCTCTCTTTTCCTACCTTCAATATCGATTATTATTGGGATCCCTTTGAGATCAAATCGTTCCTGTAATGTCTTTTCAAAAAATCTTATTACATCTTTTTTAAATAGCTCTGGTTTATTTACAAATATTTTAAATTTTGTAGGTGTTGAATCTGTCTGAGTTGCATAATAAATCTTCATTGTTTTACCGAGTAAGGGGATTGCATTTTTCTTTTGGATTACCTCGAAAACTTTATTAAGTTCTGGAGTTGGTATTTTTATTTTAGATTTCTCGTTTAATTCCAGAGCTGTTTTGATCAGTTTATGAATCCTTATTTTTTCTATTGCTGAAATTGAAATAATGGGAAAATCCATTGCCCTGTAATATTTAAAAATTATTTTATCTTTATATTCATTAAAGGTTTTGTAATCTTTCTCAATTGCATCCCACTTATTAATAGTGATAATCAAAGGCTTATTCGATTTTATAATTTCATCGGATATTTTCTTGTCGGTTTCTGTAAGTCCTATAGTCGCATCTATAAGATGGAATACCACATCCGATTTCTTAATAGAATCGATTGCGCGTCTCATTGAGTAAAATTGAACATTTCCCTTTATCCTGCGTTTTCTTTTTAAACCTGCTGTGTCAATGATTCTGATTCTTTTGCTAAAGAAAGTAAATTCATCATCCACTGCATCTCTCGTTGTACCTGGTATATCCGAAACAACTGCACGTTCATGTCCTATAAGGGAGTTAAGGAGAGTGGACTTTCCTGAGTTAGGTCTTCCAACAAGGGCAATATTTAAATCGATCTTATCGTTGCATATTATTTTTTTGGGCAGATTATCAATTATTTTATTCAGGAAGAGAGTAATATTCACCATTCTGAGAGCAGAAATTGGCACAATATCATTGAAACCCATTTCATAAAAATTGATCATATTCTCCAAATCCTCTTTATTATCCATCTTGTTGACAGCAATAATAGTTGGCAAGGAAAGTTTACGAATAATATCTTTCAGATCGATATCAAATGAGTCTGGAGAGGGTTTTTCAAGTAGAAAAATAATTACTGATGATTGTTCAAGATGCCTATAGGTGTTTTCAATGATAGATCTTGTTAGTTTTGAGGAATCACTGATATCTAATCCAGGAGTATCCGACAAAATAAAAGAAATTGAATTATGATTTACTTTATACGAAATAATATCTCTAGTTAATCCTGGAAAGGAGTCAACTATTGCCTTTTTTTCTTTAATTAGTGCATTAAATAATGTTGATTTACCAACATTCTGCCTTCCTACGATTGAGACTATTGGCAGTTTCTTAGACATAACTATTTATTTCCCCATTATTATGTTTATGTTGAGTAAGTTCAATCTGATTTCAGAAGGAATGATGGTAGAAAATCAGTCAGTGCAATATAAACTCGATAGTTAAAATTGTAGCCACTGATATACATAGGTTGTTCATGTGGCTTGACTGCAAAAAAAATACCATAATTCTATAGGGAAAATCAGTGTTTCATCTGTGTTAATCTATGGCTAAAAAACACTCTATTTAGTTTCTGAAAACAGTTTGAGCTTACTATGTTGATACCATGATGTTTTTTCTGTAGATTATATAATTATTGTTTTGTTTTGCAAGTAAATATATTAACTATAACCTGTTTCTGAAAAGTTTTTGTAAGAAAAAGCATTTTTTATAAGAGGATTATACTTTCCCCCATCAATCCTGTAGACGTATGATTTAAATACAAAATTATACATATTTATTTTTATAGTTATATGTGGTTAGTATATATTATGTATTAAGCTGGTTTTAGTACCTTTATAAGTATATAAGAGAATTATATACTTATATGTTAATAGAAAATTTACAATTCTTTTCAAATAAAAATAATTTTTTACTTGAAACTATTATGTTCATATTTATTATAAATTATTAACTTACTACTTAATGTAAAGATTATTCTAACCGATATTTTTATTATTAGTCTGAAAAAAAAAATAATAGAGGTGATGTGACCCATGAACGGTAAAACATTAAAACAATTACAGGCTGAGGAAAAGAGGAAGAAATCGAAGATTGAGAAATTAAATTCTCAGCTTAAAGAGGAAAAATCAATACTAGCTCAAATTAAATCAGCAATTACAGAGAAAAAACAAGAAGAGCGGGAAGCAAAAAAGAAGACTAAATAGTTGAACATCAGCTAGTAATTTATGATTAGTGAATTTTAAAATTGTATTATCATTATCAAAGGGGGATTATTCCCCCTTTCTTTTTGTTATATCACTAACTTACTTTTATTTGTTATTATGTAAGAGGTCTTAAATATTTTCTATAAAGTCCTATCATTCCCGCGAAATAGTAAACTATGTTATCGATTTTAATTTATTTGTAAAGTCGATCCACTAAAACAATTCTTGACAAAAATAAAAATTTTAAATAAAAAGGTATAATAAACAATTTCTTAATGGTGTTAATTTGAAGAATATTATTCATCGAAAACAGAGGATATTTGATGATCCTTTATCAAGTGAGGATTCGCTTAAGTTTGCCAAAAATAATCTTGTTAATACAGAACTTCATTTAAAGAATGTTTTAGATAAAGTAAATTTCAAAATAATTGAATTCCTTGATGATAACAGTATTATGCTAGCTACTGATTCAGATTTTATGCCTAATAGTAATAAGGTTATTATTTATGGATTAATTGATAGATATATTGAAGTTGAGATGGATATTGAAGAGATCAGGGGGCCTGGTTATTTAAAATGCAAAATAAATAATTTAAAACGGGCAAAAACAGTAAGAAAGGAATTGAGATTTAAGGTAAATCGTGAACAGGTTGTAGCTACTAATTTTAAAGTATCAAAGCACACTATTGATATTTCAGGTTTTAATGTGCCAACTAGTATTAAGGTTATTCTTGATCAATTCCATTCTCTAAATTCAAATTTGGCAGATATAGTAAAGGTAGATATTCTAGAGCCTGGGGATATAATATTTGAAGAGTTGAAAAAAACAGGTGAAACACTTTTTATTGAAAATGTATCAAATCCTGAGTCATATAAAGCATTAACTGAGGATTTTTTAGATATTGAGAAGCTATTGGGAGATGATATAGATAATTATAGAAAAAAGAATATTGAGCGAGGATATAAGTCTATATTGATTTCGCCAGTAATATATATTACTGAAAATGAAAGGTCAATCCCCTTTGCTTATATTCAATTAATTTCAAAAGAGGAAGTTATTACTTTAGAAAAGGTGTTAGAGATAAAGGATCTCACCTTTAAACTTGTTGATAGAATACGTGATGCAAATACTTTACTGCTTTCAGTTCATCAGGATATTGTAGATATAAGCAAATCAGGAGCCAAACTTAAAATAACCGATGAAGGTCTGAAAAAGTACTTGGTTCATTCAAAAGGATTTATTTTTGATATTGTATTTAAATTACAAGCTCCAATTACTATCTATGGAGAGATCAAGTCTACATTTTTTGATGACGATGATAATATGTTTATTGGGGTTGATTTTGAAGGCAATTCTTCCAGGGAAGATGAGATGAAGAGATACAATTCAATTCTGGACCCTATGATTAAAGATTACAAAAGCAAACTCGTAAAAGAATTAAAACAGAAGAAAGTATAAAATTATATATTTACACAACAATTAAATATATATTATAACCAACTTGGACTTAAAAACCAGAGTTATAGATATAATTCAAATAAGATCTTAAATGTCAGTTTTACCATCCTTCCTTCTAATATCCATTGCAATTTCAGCATCAGATTTTCTCATATAAAAGGGGATAGTGTTATTTATATCAGTATAATGATTAGGGTTATTCATATATATATACTCAGTTAGTTCACAAATTGAAGTAGCAGAAGGTTTGAGCTTTGACATCATACAGAAATCAGATATCTTATTCTTGATAGTTGGGTAATATTTATCTGAACCATTTCCAATTAGCAAAGTTTTATAATCATTATTTATATTTTCTAATAGATAATCTATTAAATAATCTCCTGGAGCAATAATCTCTTGCGGTAATAATGGGTATTCCGTTTTTCGATAAAGTGCGCCAAATACCCTGTCCTTTTTAGCATCAAAAGTAATGAGTATATTCTCATTAATTGCTGCCCTTACTGAAGCTGCGTAAAGATAGTGCGTTTTAATACCTACAAGTGGAATATTAAGAATTTGAGCAAGCATTCTTGCAGCACTTACAGCTATTCGTATACCTGTAAAGGAACCAGGTCCAATACCAACTCCTATTAGATCAATATCATTTATTGTAATGTCCAGTTTATATAAAGCACTTTTAATATTATCAAAAAGTGTAATGGAGTGTGAAATTCCAACTAAATTAGTTATTTCTGATATACTATGGATTGTAGATACTGCTATTATCTCCATTTCTGTTGCAGTATCAATTGTCAGGATATTCAATCTCTATTCTCCTTTTATCACTATCTAACCATTCAATTTTAATTTTTATTGAGTTTTCAGGCAATCTAATGTCAGCTTTTTCGGCCCATTCAATAACTGAGATGCCATCACCTCTCCAATATTCCTCAAAGTTAAGTCTATCAAATTCAATTTCACTGTCAATTCTATATAGGTCAAAGTGATAAAGAGGTAATTTATTCGGATATATTTCAAGTAAAACAAATGATGGACTTGTAATTTCTTCATTAATTCCAAGCCCCTTTGCAATACCCTTAGCGACTACTGTTTTCCCAACCCCTAGCTCTCCATTCAGTGCAAATACATCGCCCATAATAGAAGACTTACCGAGTTCTTCCCCCCATTGAAGGGTCTCTTCAACTGAGTTAGTAATAATTATTTTCTTCATTGTATAAGGTTAATAATTAGTATTAAGTTAAAAAATTATAAATTAAATTTCTATTGATAAAAAATGGGCTTATGAAAAAATGTCAATAAAAATAAAAAGCTCTATATATTTAATAAGTTAGTATATAATTATTAAGTGAAAGTTGAAGAATAAGAAATTCTATTTTTATTGTTGACAAGAAATATAATTTCTATATTAGTAAGTCAAATTTAAATATAGTATATTTTTGTTTGGCCCAGGTGGTGGAATCTGGTAGACACGCATGGTTGAGGGCCATGTGGGAATTTTCCTGTACGGGTTCAAGTCCCGTCCTGGGCAAAAAAGGAACATAATATTATTTTTTAAAGATGAGATTATTTAAGCTAAATGAATCATGTTAAATATATAACTTTAAGGCTCATATCAATTTGTATTATATTTTGTTTTGCCTGTGCCAGTCAATCAGTAAAAACTGAGATAAAAGATAATCCTTCCATATCTGGACTTACACAACTAGGGATATTGATCAGACTTGCTGATAATAGTAGAATAAAAAAAGAGGAGCAGCTAAATAATATTTCCTGTTTTCTTAGTGATTATAAGCAAGAAGTAGGTATAAAATTAATATACGATTCCAGCAAAGAAATAGACACATTCACATCTAGAGAAAATAGATTCTATCAAAATGATGATAATCAGGATTTTTTCCTTTTTAAATCGATCGGTCTAATAAAACTTTATGTACAAAAAAATATTTCTGGATTAAAAAAAATATTATCAGATAATAACCTTAATAGTCTTTTAATTTATGAAATCTACAATATAATCTCATCAGAAATGCAGTTTATGGATTATAGCTCAGTTTCTATTATCCTTGATAAAAATTTAAATATTATTTATCTTGATCATCAATCAGAGGGTTTCGATAGTAAAGAAAATGATTTCAAATTACTAAAGAGTAAGCTTATGGATAAATTAAGCGAGCGGCTGATTAAGAGGTTATTAAAGCTAGATTTTATTGAAGAATCATAAATCTTTACAGAAAATCAATTAATTCATGGTGCTTCTACACAATCAATATATATAATTATATTATGCTTTTCTTGGCCAGCTATAATTACCTATAATCTGTTTTAACCTACATCGATATGTTATCAGCTTTTTGCTGGAATGTCATAAGGGTTTATACTATCCCTTAAATACTTTAGATTTTTTACTAAATTCCTTGCGTATCTTAATTAGATGGCTGTACTCAAATAATTAATTCCCTTATTTTTTTAATGGAGACGGCGGGAGTCGAACCCGCGTCCTGCAATACATATCTGCAGCCTCTACATGCTTATCCTATTTATGATTTTCGACTTTTAAGTAAGGAATAGGAACTTTCTTAAAAGCTTAGTTCCCTAATATTTCATCCATTCTTCGGGAACATAAGATTGAACTATCCTCTGATTATGACGTCTTTAGGACTCTCAGAGGAGCAGTTGTCCTAAACACGCTAGCAGCTACTAGGCTGCTAGTGCAAAGTTATCGTTTGCGATTATTTTAAGTTTCCGTCATTTTTTACGAGATGACGAACCACTCGGCATGCAACTGAAGACATTTTATTACAGTCGAAACCATAATCATCCCCTGCATATTATAAATTAAGCATATTCTATTGAATTGTCAAGTTAATTTATTATTTATCATCTTTATTAATAGCAAATAATAGTTATAAATGGAACATTTTAGTATCGATTTTGTAGTTTTTGATTGTTTTTTATTATTTAATTATTAAAAAAAAGTTGCTTAAAGAGAAATATCATATTGTATTGAAAAAGGTGACAACAATTCTTAATATATAAAAGGAAATTATAGATAATATGAATATTATACCAGTGATTTTGGCTGGGGGTGGTGGAACCAGACTTTGGCCATTAAGTAATGAAGAAAAACCGAAACAATTTCATAACCTGACTGGAAATGGAACACTTTTGGAGGAAACTATCAAAAGATTGATACCGCTAAATCCAGATTTTTTTTTGGTAGTTACATCTAAAAAAAACGAGATACAGACCGAGCATGAAATAAATAAAATTGGAATAACAGGGAAGATCCTTGCTGAGCCTTACCCAAGAAACACTGCTGCTGCTACTCTTTATGCGGCTATATATCTAAAGAAGAAATTTGAAGATTCAATAATGTTGATCCTTCCAGCAGATCACTATATTCATAGAAATGATGAATTTATAAAAATATTAAATATAGCAATAAATGAAGCAAAAAATCAAAAATTAGTTACTTTAGGACTAAAACCCACATATCCTGAAACTGGTTATGGGTACATTAAAGCATACAGCGGAGAAGACGAGGTTCTTTATGTAGATAAATTTGTTGAAAAGCCGAATATTCAAAAGGCTAAGGAATATATAGAGAATGGCAATTATTTTTGGAATAGCGGAATATTTACCTGGAGAACATCCCTAATTATAGATTATTTTCAAAATTTAATGCCGGAACATTTTAAGGCTTTTGAGGCATTGAGAAGATTTAGTCCCAAACAACTGGAGTCAAATGATGGTGAAGTCTGGGCTGTCAAGAGTGAAGTCTTTTCGTCAATTAAATCGATTTCAATCGATTATGGGATAATGGAGAAGGCAGATAACAGGGTAGTAATCCCTTCAGATTTTGGTTGGACAGACCTTGGTAATTGGAAGTCTATAGATGATGTTTTGCTTCCAGATAAAAATAAGAATAGAACCCTAAAGTGGGAAAATGTAATCCTTTCCTCTTCTAAAGAATGCACTGTCTTTTCTGAGAATAAGAGGGTAGCTGTTATTGGGCTTGAAAATGTTGTTATTGTTGAATCAGGCAATGATATTCTTGTTATGGATAAATCTAAATCTCAGGATGTAAAAGAAGTAGTTGATATCATTAAGAAAGCAAAAAATAAAGTCGTTAAATAATCTACATATATAAGTGATAAATTTGAGACAAACCTATTAAATTATCTTTGCATTTCAAAAACTAAAATATGAATTTTTAATAGTTTATAGGAAATAAAGAATATTTTTTATGAAGTTATTAATTCAAATATCAATTATATTGCTATTTTTTCAATATAATTTAGTCTATAGTCAGGACCTGGTTCAATTAGAATCAAATACTTATTTTTTTGACAAAGGAGTAGAGGATCTTGGTAGTGAATCTGCATATAATATCGATAGAAGAGATGATCTGAACACTAATATAAATAAGAGAAAGATAGTTAGAAATTCGTTTATCATTACAACCCCGATTGTGACATTTATATTTGGATCAAAAATATGGGATTGGGGTGGATCAGATCATTGGAAATGGGCTGATGAAGGTTGGTTTGAGCATGATACAGATTCTGGTGGAGCAGATAAAATTGGACATTTTTTTTCTCATTACACTATGACAAGAATTTTTTATTCTATATTTAATTATACTGACAAAGATACTTCGATGGAATGGTTTTATACAATAATACTTACATGCACAGTTGGCGCTTTGATCGAAGTAGGAGACGCTTATTCAGGGAAGTATGGTTTTTCTTATCAAGATTTAATCGCTGATTATATTGGAATAGCTATAGCTAGCTTTCTTGAAATATTCCCAACAATTGATAAATGTATTGGCTTTAGTGTCGAATATCAACCCACAAAGGGATTTAGAGAATATAATGATAAATATATACTAAACTGTGTTTCAGATTATAGCGGATGGAAATATATGATGAATTTCAAATTATCTGCTCTTAAACATTTAGGATTAGAGGGATACGATTTCTTAAGATATATTATGTTCGATCTTGGTTACTATACCAAAGGGTATACAAAGTATGATAAACATGAAAATCTAACTGATCATAGAAGGTATTGGTTTATGGGCATATCTGTTAATATGATGGAAGTTGTAAGTGATTTCCATAGCGATAAAGGAAGCACTTTCCATTGGTTAACGCAACAACCTTTTAAATACTATCATGTTCCTGTTGGGTATAAATATAATAATACATTCGATTGATACTCAAATTTGTGTTCAGTATCGATTCTTAAAGCAATTTTTCAATACGAATCATTCTATTTAGGTAAGATTCTAGATACATTAGGATAAAGTTGATTTATTGAATCTGGTGTGAGACTGGCTATAACAGTAAGTTCGTGATATAGGATTATATGATCAGCTGGCATTATTAAAACGCTATACTTCTCACATTCTTGTTTTAGGGGGCATCTTTTGAATACCCCCTAAAACAAGTTAGGTGGTTATAGTTTTGAGAAGGATGTGATTATTTTAATATAATTTTCAACTTGTAGGGTTTAAATATACTTTGATATAATTTTTGTAATAATTATTTTTTAATTTTACTTAATCTTAAGGGAAGTGTAGAAAAAAATTAAATTTTTTTAATAAAATCCTTGATATTCATCTCTAATTATACGATATTTTCTGCGATAGTACTTGACAATTGAAGGTTTGATCATTAAATAGTTAGCAATAATTTTATCTGGCCAACCGAAATGTAATAGCTGAAGAATATCTTTTTTCATACAACTACCTCCTTGTAATAAAATATAATTTCCCTATGCTTGATTTTATATCATATCATAAAAAAATCAACTTTTTTTTTAAAAAATTGCACTATTAAAATTTGTATATTGATAGATGGTGAGTGACTTCTCCACTTTATTATTATTTACATATCTCATTACAGTCACAATAGTGATGTAAAATATCTGATTTTAATCTGTAATTTAATAAATGAGTAACAGAATTTGTCGATGATATAAATATATTATTACAGACACAAAATCATACTTGATTTATTCAACATCATTCTAGAGAATATAAACATTTATTAAGCTCAAAGTGTTTTCAGAAATTAAATAGTGTGTTTTTAACCACGGATTAACACGGATGAAACACTGATTTTCCCTATAGAATTATGGTATTATTTCTATGCTGCCAGTCTCACAAACAGTCCGTGATAATCCGTGGTTATCAGTGGCTAATTATTTTAATAATCGAGTTTATATTGCACTGACTGATTTTCTACCAACATTCCTTCTGAAATCAGATTGAACTTACAATATTTGAATTATCTATGAATAGATTAAGAACTGAGTTTTGTACTAGATTAAGGAAATAAATTGCTGAAATATACTGAAGGTTTAATCAATTATTCGTTCTGATATGTGAGATAATATATTATATGACAATTCCAAAAAAGGAAAAAGGTAAAAAAGTTGAGGATGACAGCCTTTGGGGACTGCTTTCACCTTATAAATCATATTCTACTTACATAAGAATACTAATCAATGAAGAAAAGAAAGCTATTGTCATTCAGATAACTGATAATCCACGAAATTGGTTACAACCCAAGGATGAAAAATATTTAGATTACAGACAATTAAAAAGAAGTGAAATTGGTACTTTGAGATTTTCAATAAAATATCTATCCCCAGAGCATCTTATAGGTCAACTTGGACCGGTGATAGGAATGAAGTTGCCCCCTGGTAAGTATTCAATAATAGATAGTATTGACAAAAATGGTTGTTATTCTATAGAAACAAATTCGAATTATATGCCAGAAATAATACAGAATATTAAAAAAATTATAAATTTATCTCCTCAGAAGAAATATGAAA
>JAXHTB010000570.1:0-1935 GCA_034190185.1 Spirochaetota bacterium
ATGAGAACGATGGATACTTTTACCATGATTATAGAGGTGATGACGATAATGCAAAGACCAAATATTTAATAATGATACCATTACTCATTTCAGCGCATTACAGAAACGATTATTACAGACAGGTTACAATATCACCTTTATTATCTATTGGATTAACATATTTATTTGAAAAATATGATTTTGAATATAATGATAATGAAAAATACAATGGCATCAAGCCCTATATGCATGGAGGGATTGATGTACAATTTACGTTAAATTAAAAAATTCAAATAAATATTAAAACATTATATGGATGCATCTTTACAATGAAAAATTTGCATTTTTTAATCTTGAGCGCTGGTATGGAATTTAAATTTTGAAATCTTATACTTTTTTATTCTCACAATATGGCAGCTTAGTATGCGGCTAGTGTTACGCTTAATGATCATTGCTGTGTAAGCAAGAATCTACTTCCATATGATATTTCATTGTGTCTTCCTATTTTATAATAGAATATTTCTTCCTTTCTATATCAACCAGCGCTACAACTGTATTGAGAAAAATATCTTTTTGTAATAAATTTATTGAAAAGGGTTGACATATACTATTTTCTTTAGTTTTTATATTATCAAAGTATTGAAAGGATCGAGAATAAAAAATATTTACATTTTTTTCTAAAAAATGACTCATTTATAAAGCTATTGAATTCATTACTTTATTGAAAGGAGGATACTATGAGGATTTTTTTAGCAACAATTAGTAAAATATTTACTTTATGTCTTTATACTACTTTTGCAATACTATTGTTAAATGAAGGTGTCTTTTCAAAGTCTGTCAGGGGTGTTACCAATAATACAATTAAAATTGGCGCCATTTTTGATCAGACTGGACCTATTGCCGGAGATATTGGATTACCGATAACCGAGGCGCTAAAGGTTTATACAAGCTATATAAATGATAACGGAGGAGTCTTAGGACGAAAAGTTACAGCAATTGTCGAGGACGACCGTTATTCAATTCCTGCTGGAATAGCCGCATTTAAAAAACTACTTTATAAGGATCAAATTTTTGCTTTAATCGGTCCTGCTTCTGTTGGTGAAACGAAAGCTCTTTTTAGTCAGATTGAGAAGGTCAAAATTCCGACTCTCACAGGAGCACCTGCTGAGGCTGTAATTAATCCATTAAGGAAATATATTTTTATGACCTTTAACGTTTATGATGATCAGATAGGCGCAATTTATGCTTATATTGTTAATACTCTCAAATCTAAGAAGATTGATATCACTTTTGTATACCCTGATGCAGAGTCAGGAAAAGTAGTACTCAAATCAGCTAACAAATGGGCGAATTTCTTCAATCTTAAAATCAAAACCGAAGTTATAAATTTGGGCGCTCTGGAAGCTACTTCACAAGTTATGAATATTAGAAGAAGAAAGCCAACTCATATCATAATTCATCATGGCTCCCCCGGCACTGTAGTATTACTAAGGGGATTGAGGAAATTTGGACTTAGTATTCCGGTTTTTGGAACTATGGTTACATGTACTGAAGATACTGTTAGAATGGCAGGCAAGTCTTCAAAAAATTATACAGGCGCTCATCCTTTTGCTTCATGGTATGATGATCTGAAAGGTTCTGAAAGGATGAGAAAAATTACCTTGAAATATAAACCAGGCACTGAAAAACCTTATCGAAGTAAGATTTATACACTGGGTTGGGTTTTAGCAGAAATTTTTTACGAAGCTTTACAAAGAACTGGGAAGAACCTAAATGTTAATAATTTTTTAGCAACACTTGAAAGTATAAAAAATTATGATACAAAAGGACTTTGCGGGCCTATTAGTTTTTCACCTAAAAATCATAAAGGACTATCTCACTCAAAATTATATAAGGCAGATCCGAAAAGCGGTAAATTGGTGCCAGCTAGTGACTGGGTAAACCCTCCAAGGAAAA
>JAXHTB010000571.1:0-1924 GCA_034190185.1 Spirochaetota bacterium
GAATCTAATGAATATAATTTTGTAAAAGGCAGAAAAGATGGCGGAACCAGAGATGGAATTCACAGGCGTGATGAACGGTATGGCGAGTAAAGTAAGATTCATATGTGGAAAAGGTAATTGGTTGTATTTGACTTAGAGTAACTATGTATATGTTATAATATTAATATTAAGATATTATAATTTGAATTAGATTACAGCTTGCAATTATTTTTTTCACAATTTCCTAGACTATATTTATATTAAATTTATCCCCCATCCCTATCTTATAGGATGGAGGGATTATTTATCTTGGCATAGATGACATGCCAAAGGTGCAAGTTTGAATAATATTTTTAACATATCTGTTTCTGATAAAGAAGCCGCTCTTGCTTTACTTAATACCTACTCAACAGTAGTATTGAAAATAAAGAGGTTTACTATTGTATTTGATCCAGTTAAGATCAAATTTCCTCAAGATCAGAATATAGACATTATAATAGTAACACATGAACACAGCGATCATTATGATAAAGAACTCCTAATAGATCTTCAGAAACAGAAGAATGCCTATATATTAACCACTCCATATATTGCCAAAAGGCTTGGGGATATGGGAGGCTATGTTAAATCCCTTGAAGCTAATGATACCTTTCATTATAATGGCATAGATGTTTTTGCTGAGTATTCTAACCACTCTGCAAATAACCCCCTGTCCTTTGTTATTAGTCTTGGTTTTGTTAATATTTATCATCCAAATGATAGCCGAGTATTCCCTGAAATGAGTTTAATCAGAGAAAAATATCATCCTGAATTGATGTTATTTACAGGCAATCTTTTAAGTGATGTTCCTGAAATGGCGGAGATTATAAAGCCAAATATTATTTTATCTTACCAGGATATTCGTTATAAAGATATGAAGATTCCGGGTATTGACATAAAGACAGTCAAGCATGGCGAGGTCTATATTTACAGAACTTCAGAGATGAACTAAATTTTCGATTTACTGTAGTTCATAATAAATATTAGGTTTATATCTAAATCATTATGATAGAATAGATCAATCATATTTTGCAATAGAGTTATTTTCTTTTTTTATCAATATTCTCTACAAAATGTGTAATTAATGTATCCATCCCATCATCCTTTATGGCGCTTACTTGGAATTTTTTAATATTAGGGTTTACCTTCCATAAATTATTATTTAGCTCTTCAAGTTCAAAGTCTAGATAAGGAAGCAGGTCAATTTTATTTATAATTATCGTTTTTGATGTATTAAATACTAGGGGATATTTAACTGGTTTATCTTCTCCTTCTGTAATGCTATACACAACAATCCTCTCATCGTCGCCAAGTTCAAATTCAGCAGGGCATACTAGGTTACCAACATTTTCAATTATAATGAAATCTAGACTGTCAAGGTCAAAGGAATCGAGACATTTTTTTACCCACGAGCTTTCAAGATGACAGTCACCGCCAAATCGTTCTGTCTCAATTTGAATAATCGGGATATTGTGTTGAACAAGCCTCTCTGCGTCTTTTGTTGTTTTAATATCTCCCTCAATAACTGCAATTTTATATCTATCCTTAAGTGCTGATATTATTTTTTCTATCACAGTTGTTTTGCCAGAGCCGGGTGATCCCATTATATCTACCATATATATTTTTTTATCTTTTAAAAGTGATATTATTTCAGACGCCATTTCTCTGTTAGATTGTAAAATATCCTTTAGTATTTGGATCTTCATAATTATTTCCCTCTTTTAATGTATATGTGCCTTGATAAATAAGAATTTATCATAACTTGCATGTTAAGCGGATTCGTTTCTTTATATATGTGTGCGTGTATTATAACAAAGTAAAAAGTAATCATACATTTTTTGTATATAGAAATATAAATAATTGAATTGATTTGTATAAATTTCAGTTTAATTTATTATTTTAATAA
>JAXHTB010000572.1:0-1920 GCA_034190185.1 Spirochaetota bacterium
TATATCCAGCGAATTAGGATTGTAATGTTATTACCTAAATATGATCAATAACCTGACCAAACTTATAAATTAGTTCATTGTTATTCCTGCGAATGCAGGATTTTTTTTAATTATGTTATAGAAAATGAAAAACCAAGCCATGCAATTATTTAATGAGTGTTCTTTAAACAGTTAAACCTAACATCTATTTTAGTGAGATTGGTTAAGCGATTTTGCTTTATGAGTAACGTAATTCAATCTCGTGAGTATCGAATTCCCCCTGCATTTAAATAGTAAAAAAAAGCGATGAAAAAAATTCTTGACATATGAGATTTATAAACGATTATCTATCCTTAATAGCGTAGTAGCATCGAAACTATACAAAAGATGTCTATCAACCTATTTTTACTGCTCCTTTTATTCAACTAAGCTGACACGCTGTTAGTTGTCTGTTAGCTTTTTATCTACATTGCTTAATATCTGTTTACATAAACTCAAACATAATCACGATCTACAACATTGTTATCTACTAAATGCCTGTTTCAACAGGTTGGATTAAGCGATATTGCTATCCAGGTATTGTCTATCAATACAGTCATTATATAGCAAATATAGCATTTATACCACTACAATTAAAGCGTAACCCAACATTTCTTGTAACTCAAACCAGCCTATTGAAATAGACTGAAACAGACTCTGATATATTTATGATAAGGAGGTGAATAACAGTATTATCTGATATCGGGATTAAGAATATTAAAAACCAAAGTAGAGGCAAGCGCGCTTATGCTTTCAAGATCACAAATACAATCTGTGCCTCAAGAAAAGATATGGAGGAATTTATATGGATGAAAGAAGCCCATTTCCATTTCTTGAAGGATTTAGAGTATTAGATCTTACAAATGAAAATGGAATGTTTTTAGGTAAGCTGTTGGGTGACAGCAGCGCTGATGTAATTAAGATTGAATTGCCAGGTGGAGATCATGCCAGAAAAATCGGACCTTTCTATCATGATACGATCAATACAGAAAAAAGCCTGTTCTGGTTTGCTTTCAATTTGAATAAAAGAGGGATCACCCTGAATATTGAAACAGAACAGGGGCGTGGTATTTTCAAACGTATGGTCAGAACCGCTGACTTTGTGCTTGAATCTTCTGAGCCTGGATATCTGGACAGTATCGGACTGGGTTATTCAAATCTGGAAAGGATAAATCCGCGAATTATTTTAACTTCAATTACACCCTTTGGTCAGACAGGCCCATACGCTAAATGGAAGGCTACTGATCTAATTGGTCTTTCTATGGGTGGATTGACTCACTTTCATAGTGAGCGTGATCGGGTTGGAACCCGATTTAGCCAGAATCAATTTTATGAGATGGGCGCTATCTATGGATATGCAGGAACAATGATGGCTCATTATCATCGAGAGATAACGGGCGAGGGTCAGCATGTGGATGTGAGTTGTCAGGAGGCTGTATGCAACAGTCTTATGCAGACCAGTGAGTGTTGGGATATTTCCAAAGTTAATCCGGCTGCTGCTGGAGATGGATTTCTTATTGCACGACCAACCCCTCCTGGACCTGTGCATGTAAAGGCTGTCTGGGAAACAAAGGATGGCTATTGTGTGATCTGGCTCTTTGCAGGTGGTGCTGCAGCAGGAATCACACAATCCTCAACAATGCTGACACTATGGGGCAATGAAGAGGGTTATATGATGGAACTTAAGGATTTTGATTGGTCCACATTTAATATGGCAACTGTCATGCAGGATGAGAAGGATGCTCAAGACAAACAATTACAGGAATTTCTGAAGACTAAAACAAACAGGGAGCTTGCTGAACGTGCATTAAAAGATTCTTTATTTCTTATGCCTGTCAGCAGACCATCTGAGGTAGTAAATAGTCCGCAATTCAATGCCCGTGGTGTCTGGGTCGATTTAGA
>JAXHTB010000573.1:0-1918 GCA_034190185.1 Spirochaetota bacterium
TGGTTGAGACATCGTTGCAAATGCATTTGACTTTTGAACATCATCTTCCCGGAAAAAATAATTCATCAAAATTCCGACAATAATACTAAAGAGTATAGCGCCTACTGCCCTTGCTATGCCAAGCTCCAGCCCAAGAATTCTCGCAGTAAGTATAATCGCAAGCACATTGATTGCAGGGCCGGAATATAGAAAAGTAGTCGCAGGTCCAAGACCTGCCCCCATCCTGTATATTCCAGCAAAAAGCGGCAAAACAGTGCAGGAACAAACAGCCAGAATGCTGCCGGAGACTGAAGAAACGCTATAGGCAATAACCTTATTTGCAGTGGGTCCAAGATACTTTATTACTGATGCCTCACTTATAAACACTGCAATAGCACCAGCGATAAAGAAGGCAGGCACAAGGCAAAGTAGAACATGCTCCTGTGCATACCACTTTACAAGATAAAGCGATTCCATTATCGCATTATCAAAACGAGGAACTCCAACAGGAAGATAAAACAGAAATAGAAATATTCCCACAATCCATAAAAGCGGCTTCCACTCAGTTTTCCAATCCATTTATACACCTCATAATATAACGAAAATAACTAATGGTAATTTGGCAAAAAAAACATAAGTTGATCAAAAAATTAAACCTTGCTGCAGCATGAAACAATTTCCATCTGTTCCTTTGCATTCGCTTCCATAACAGCTTCAACGCACTCAAAAAAATCCAAAATACAGGGCATTCGTAAATTATAATAAATTGAAGAGCCTCTTTTCTCGTCTAAAACCAAACCGGCATTTTTTAGAACACTTAAGTGCTTTGAAACAGTAGAGGTGTCTACTCCGATCATATCAGTAAGCTCATTAACGCACCTCTCGCCCTTGCCTAACTCTTCAATAATAAAGAGGCGACTGGCATGGGCTATTGCCTTTAGAATTTTTGCCCTTGCTTCAAATTTTGATTTTGTTTTAGAATTCACAAGCTTCTCCTATTTGGCAATATAGCCAAATAGCCAATTGTTGTCAACACTTTATTTATTATTTTCTAAAAAATCATGTGAATTTTTGTTGATGGTTGGGGAGAATTTACGAAATTCGGTCGACCTTATTGAGAAGCAAGCTATAGTTTCAATAACTTTACATATATACAAATACAATGATATCAAATGTAATATGTTATGACCCACCGATACCAATGGTGGGTCTTTTACTCATATTCTCTTATTCTTTAAGATAACCAATAATTTTATCATTTTTCAGTATGTCAATTACAGCATATCGAATTGCTTGCTCATTAGCCCATGTAATCTCCCATTGGGAAGTTGTATTCTGGTGTGCTTTTATTTCTACAGCAATACCGTTGCCGGTTTCTACCTTCATTATCAGATTTGATTCGTATTTAAGAATAAAATGACAATCTGTTTCAGCTTTGAGAATTGAAAGTTTTAATTTTTTTTCTGCATCAGGTTTCACTTTAATATTTCTTTTTTGTAGCGCATCTTTTAAAACAGCAATAGCCTTGTCTGTATACTGGTGCAAGTTTCCCGTCCAAGAGTGAGCCCCGGCGGAAAAAAATAAATGATCTTCCTTTACCTTTTGCTGGTCATTGATAATAACTACTTCTGTATTTATAGCTTTCAGGGGAGGTATACTTTTGACCTCCAAAATTTCCGGATCAGGTTTTACATTATGTATGCAACTTGAAAAAACAACAATGACAGAAAACAAAACAAAAAACATTCGACTAAAATTAAGAACTTTCTTTATTTCACAAATCTCCTTTTTTTGAAAAATCATTTATTGTACATCTAATACCGTTAATACTTTTTTATTTTATCAAAAATTATCTATACTAACCTGCACCCTGTATCAATATAATTGTTGTCTTTTTATTATTTATTTTTAGAGAGGTCAGTATATCACAGAAGGTGAG
>JAXHTB010000574.1:0-1916 GCA_034190185.1 Spirochaetota bacterium
ATGGCAATAGATCGAACTACTTGTTTCTTGATACGTTCAACATATATCATTGCTTTAGGATTGGGAATGTCTGTAAATGTCTTGTTAAGGCAGTACGCTGAGCTATCGATTATTGCCAAAGGATTTCTCAGCTCGTGTGAAATGCTTCCGGTAAGCCGTCCAAGAACGGCAAGGCGTTCAGATGTGATGAGTTTTTCCTGGGCATTCCTTAAATCATTTGTTCGTTCTTCTATTACCTCCTCAAGATGATTTCGATATTTTTTTAGCTCCTCTTCTGCCTTTCTACGCTCTGTAATGTCGATCCCTGTGCATACTACAAATTCTACAATCTCATTTTCATCAAGCTTTGGAGTTCGTGTAATTTCGAATAACCGTTTTTCCCCATCACAATTATACAGTATCTCCTCAGTTCTAATCTCTTTTTTATTGTTAAACACCCTCTGGTTTCTGTTTATATTGGATTCAATAGTTTTTTTGGGTAACAATTCCCCAATACGTTTATATTCAATATCACTAATATTAAGCCCAAAAAAATCTGCATGCGCCTTGTTTACCATACCGTAGGTCTCAAAGTCGCTTAAATACCATATATGCGTGTCGATTGTATTAAGCAACACACTCTGTTCAGCCTTTTTCCTGAGCAGATCCGCATGAGCTTGGATATTTTCTTCTTCAAGCTGTTTTCTTTTTAAGGTTGAATTAATTGTAGCAGGAAGACGCCTTATGTGATAAGGGGTCTTTATTACATAATCGTAAGCACCGCGTTTCATGGCATCAACAGCTATCTGTTCGGTTCCTGTACCTGTTACAATGATAACCGGAATTGAGGGGTCTTTTGCATAAACTGTGTCAATTACACTCAATCCCTCAAAACCCAGAATATTAAAATCACTCAGAACAATATCAAAACTGTTATGTTTTAGAATCTCCTCAAACTCAATGCGAGAAGTAGCTTCTGTAAGTTTGAAATGAGTATGCTCTTTTACAAGAGCATCTCTCACAAGCTCGCGATCTGGAGGATAATCATCAATATAAAGAACATGAACATATTCATTCATATCATATTATTTGTTTATTGAATTATAAATATCTATAGCATAAATCCACTTTTCGTGAATATTTAAATTAAAATATGTTGAAATAAATTATTTCTACTGGAAATCATCAATGCGGGCAATAGCATGAAATAAAAAATTTGGGATTACTATTGGATAATCAAATGAGTATGGTCAAGAAATGTTGAAAAAATCAATTATCAGATGCTGTCATTCCGGCATCCGCAGAGTCTGCCCCAGTGCATGCACTGAAATCTACCCACATTTTTTTCTGTAAAACAAGGAAGGGAATGATATAGGAATTACTTTCATATCTCATTACCCATCGATTTTGGTCATAGACTAATTAAAAAATTAATAATATTAAATAAAGAAATATTAGTCAATAACAATTCGAAGATAAATCAAGTACAATTATCAGATAATGGATCCACTTCATTTGTTCATATGCAAGGTGATTGATATAAGCTTTTTAGTTGCTCCCTCATCATTCCATGCTGGTGTCGTCGTTTATTATTGAGAAATAAATTAAACATCTTTTACTTTTATTTCAAATGATATTGGACGAAAGAAATGGCTGTTTTACGGTAGTCCCCATGAGTCTGATACCAGCACTGCCTTTTATAGTCTGATTGAAACTGCAAAATCAAATGCTCCTCCGCCATACTAGTATTTGCGTTATCTATACAATGTTGCCATATCACGAAAATAGAAATGGATTAAGGGAACTCTTGCCTTATAACCTGAGCATGGATATGATCAGAGAGTTATTTCTGAAGATATGATTAAATTCTTATAGGGATTTAGATCATCGGGATTGAGGGGTTAGTTTAACGCTTACAGAACTTCGAACATTAAGTG
>JAXHTB010000575.1:0-1904 GCA_034190185.1 Spirochaetota bacterium
AAAATATTAATAATATTATTATTTCTTATTGTCACAAATTGCAAAACTTTCCATAAATTGACATATTTGAGAATAATAACAATATATCCATCAAAGCTTCAAATATTTGAGTTAAGTGATAGGTATAAAGCAACATTTTATTCCTTTACTCTTGGTGATAATAACAATATTGATACTTATCTTTTTGCAATTCAAGGCTCGGGTCATGCAAGTGCGCAATATTTTCGATATTATTTAAAGATTTACCTGAAATTATTAAAGTATATGCACTTCAAAAGAGGCATATTCCACATAATTGCACACATGTTTCTAAACCACCAAATCCCTCTTAAAAGGACTTCCATAGGCTGCAATTCATATATCTTCAGCGAACCATCTATAAATCGCAGGGATCAAAAACAATGTCAGAAAAGTTGATGATATTAAACCACAAACCACAACAACAGCTAACGGCCTTTGTACCTCCGAACCCATACCTGTAGCAAACAATAATGGAACAAGACCCAGAATAGTGGTAAAAGTAGTCATCAGTACAGGTCTTACCCTCAAAAGAGCGCCATTAATAATTGCTTTTTCAGTTGCCATTCCTTCCTGTCTTAATTGATTGATATAAGAAACAAGAACGAGACCGTTTTGTACAGCTATGCCAAAAAGAGCAATAAATCCAACAGAGGCAGGAATAGATAAATATTCTCCTGTGATAAAAAGACCGAATACTCCGCCTATTAGCGCAAGGGGGACATTCAAAAAAATAAGAAGCGCATTTTTGATACTGCCCAGTGATAAATAAAGCATTAGGAAAATCAAAAAGAATCCCAGTGGCACAATTATACTTAAGCGTTTCATAGCCCTTTGTTGACTTTCAAATTGACCACCGTATTCAAGGAAGTAACCCGATGGAAGTTTTATCTTTTCACTTATTCTTTCCTGGATATCATTAATTACACTTCCAATATCCCTTTCACGTACATTGGCTGATATTGTCCAGCGTCTTTGATTTTTCTCCCGATTGATCTGGATAGGACCAAAAAGTGTCTTAACCTCAGCAATCTGCGACAACGGAATCAATTTACCCTCAGATGTATGCACAAGAAGATTTCGTATAGCCTCGGGATTATTCCGGAATTCTTCCAGAAACCTTACATGAATTCCAAATCGCCGTGCATTAAGAAATACCTGGCCGATCACCTCCCCTCCCACAGCAAGACCTACGACTTCCAGAATTTTATCTACATTCACATCATAACGGGAACAAAGCTTGCGGTCAGCAATTATCTGGATTTGTGGCTGGCCATAACTTTGCTCTGTTGCCAGGTCAACAAGTCCTGGAATTGATTCAATAACCTCTTTTATCTCTTCAGCTTTAACGCGCAACAAGGTCAAATCTTCTCCATAAATCTTTAATGCAATTTGAGTCCGAACACCCGATAGAAGTTCATCAAATAAATTCTGAATAGGTTGTGTAAAATTTAGCTGAACACCTGGATACTCTGACAATTCCTTATTTAAAGACTTAATCAATTCCATTTTGCTTTTATGATTAATCCATTGATCTTCAGGTTTAAGAATGATCTGAATATTGGAGAAATTAACAGGATGGGGGTGACTGCCCGCTTCGGGTCTTCCTATTTTTGAAATTGTCTGCTCTACCTCCTGCCGCCGGTTTATTATTCGTTCCATTTTCATAATGATTTTTGCGGCTTTCTCCAGTGAAATTGATGGCGCCATGACTACATTTATCTGAATCGTCCCTTCATCCAGTACAGGGATAAATTCCGTTCCCAAAAAGGGCAGCACCAAAAGTGTTATGATAAATAGAATAATAGTATAGAGGACAACTTTTTTACGATTTCTAATAGATGATTCAAGTAGTGGTCGATAAAAACTTAAAAGTTTTTATCGAC
>JAXHTB010000576.1:0-1896 GCA_034190185.1 Spirochaetota bacterium
AAACTTAATATATTTAATTAAACTGAAGTCGTAGTAAATAATCATCTACAAAAATTACAAATTCCCTATAGCGAAATTATCTATATAGTAAAAATACTTGAATTAAAATAACATTATAATTGAAATGGAAAAAAATCTAATATTAGATAATCTTATATTTTTTAATAAACTTTTCAAAAAGGAGTGTTTCTTATGGATATTAAGAATTTTGGTGTTGTTGGCGCAGGACAGATGGGTAATGGAATTGCTCAGGTTGCAGCCAGTACAGGTTATAATGTAATTATCAATGATATTAAGGATGAATTTATTGAAAATGGCATTTCTACAATATCAAAAAACCTCGACAGAATGGTTAAAAAAGAAAAAATAACCGCAGAAGACAAAAAAAATATTTTATCCGGGATAAAAGGAACAACAAAAATTGACGATTTGGCAGATGCTGACATAATAGTTGAGGCAGCTACTGAAAATGTAGGAATTAAACTGGAAATCTTCAGCAAGCTGGACAACATCTGTAAAAAGGAAGCAATTCTCGCTAGTAATACTTCTGCAATCTCAATAACAAGGATAGGTTCTGCTACACAAAGGCCGGATAAGATCATCGGGATGCACTTCATGAATCCAGTCCCTATGATGCAGCTTGTTGAAATAATAAGAGGACTTCCAACGTCTGATGAAACATTTAATATCGTTATGAACTTAGCAGAAAAGATGGGGAAGACACCAGTTGAAGCCTCGGATTTTCCAGGTTTTATTGCAAATAGAATATTACTTCCTATGATAAATGAAGCAGTATTTGCCCTTTATGAAGGAGTTGGAAAGGTTGAAGCAATTGATACTGTTATGAAGTTAGGTATGAACCATCCTATGGGTCCCCTGACCTTAGCTGATTTAATAGGACTCGATACATGCCTGGCAATTTTAGAGGTTCTTCACAACGATCTTGGAGATCCGAAATACCGTCCATGCCCCCTTCTGAAAAAATATGTGGAAGCCGGATACCTTGGCAGAAAGACCGGAAGAGGTTTTTATACTTACGATTAATAAATTTGTAAATATTCAGGGGTTCGGGGTTCTAATATAACGAAGTTATATATTATGTCACTAAACTAATTTTAAAGGAGTTCAAAATGTTTAATGTTAACGTTAAACATTGAACCCTGAGCCCTAAAATCTGTACTAAAAATATAATGCTTAGGAAAGGCTTAAAGTTTATATATAATTGATAGTTGATGCAACCTTTCTCTATTGTTGGATTGATATATGGTAAGCTCAAACTAATTTTAGAAGTTATGGTGAATTATTCATATAAATTTGAATAATGCTTAAATTTATTACTCTGCGACCTCTGCTATCTCTGGGATTAAATGCTTTCCCTGAAACCAGTTTGAGCTTACAAATAATGTTATAATAAAGATAAAACCCTGGTCAGAGCATATTGCCTATCAAATTGTAGTGCCGGCGCGAATAAGACACCGCGCCATTGAGCTATATCATTTGATATTTTATTTATTTTGATAAGGAACGATTTTTCTTGGTTCATACAACTGGATTTCCAACAATTTTGAATACTGCTTAAAATCATTGTCATTTGTGTAGATTGATAAATTATTCTGATTGGCAACAGCACAAATTAGGAAATCTGTATGAGAACCTTGAATCCCTTTTTTTCTGCATCTGTTATAATATTCGGCTGCTAATTCATAGTGCAGTTGTTGGATTGCAATATCTTCAAATGCCTGAAGTTTTTCCTTTAAAATTTTGAATTGTTTATCATTAGAAATACCGGAAAGTATTTCCTGCCGTATTGGGCCAATTATTGCAACTCACGATTCATTTATAAGTTCCTTTAACTCATTTTTTTCAGCGTTATTGATGATGGAAGTCGATCCTGTC
>JAXHTB010000577.1:0-1889 GCA_034190185.1 Spirochaetota bacterium
TGATAATTATCTGTTATTTTTAAAATCGGAGAACGGATAACGGATAACTATTTCAATAAATATTTCAATTATTACAGCTCAGCAAGGAAAACTAAAAGTTTTTCAGCTATAATCTTGCGACCTCTTTCATTTAAATGACCGCCATCATATGTATATGCTGGTATTAGAGCATAATGCTTATTCCCATCTTTTTCACTAACCTCTCTCTTACCATCAGGATATGTAGATTCAATTTTTGCAAGATCGAATATTATTTTATCACTATATTCATTTCTAATTAATTCATTGAATCGATATCTCTTAATATTTTCAATAATATGCCTTTCTTTTGTAGTCATTCTGCCAATTATTGCCTTTATCATGTCCTTAATTCTTATTTTTATGCCTCTGTCCATTCTCTCGGCTGTTAATGGTGCTGTAGTATGTATAAATAATGTTTTTGGAAATTTTTTCTTTAGTGTTTTCATAGATGTTTTATAATAATTAAACACTTCATCAACGTCAGTGTCCTTCAAAATGTCCACATAGCATAACTTAAAAAAAGCAATATCAACTTTATTGCCTAATCCATTTTCCATCAGATTAACAAATGCGTCAATTTTTGTTTTTGGTTTCGTATTTTCACCATTCTTAGAGTGTGCAAATATTGATGATCTAAAATCTTCTTTATTATTAGTTTCAACGATATTTAAGCTTAAATCAGGGTTCTCCTTAATTATATCACTTACTCCATCCATAATATTGTATCCAACTGACATATGTCCAAAATAGATCTTTTTTTGCGATAACTTGTCCCATTTCGATTTTGTAACACTTGCGATTTCACTTGAAGTATCTTCCTTTGACATAACATCCCTTCCTTTTTCATCTATGCTGCAAGCTATAATAAATATAAAAATAGAAAAAGAGCACAAATAATATAAAAAATTTCCTTTCATAATCATCTCCAAAAAATAATAATTTTTATAAATCTACAAGATTCAAAGTATAGTGTTCATTGTAAAAGCAAACTCTGAAAACTATAAATCTTAATAACAAAAATATTTCAAGAATAATTAAAGTATAAATATAATTATTAATATTACACTTACAGCAAACTGATAAGCATGAGCAAAATAAATTGTTTTCTTTGTTATAATCCAACAACATCAAATATATGTGTTGCGCTGCCTCCACGCAAACCATCAGATGTAAATATTGTAACATCTAAACGATGAGTATCTACAGGTAGATCACTTGGCACTGTATATTGATCCTCACTTGCTCCGCTTATCATTTCTGTTCCATCAATATACCATGTGTAAATAACATCCGAAGCATTTACAGCCTCTGCAGTTACTGTAAAGGTGGTCCCCTCAACAATAGAGACCTCTGAGCCTGTCAGATTAATCTCTATTGGATCATTCAAATCAGATATAATTGTTATACCTGCTCCACCTTCAACAGATGAAGTTATAATGTATACAGAAGCCTGAGTAACAGCACCAGATATTACTCGAATAACATCAGCTCCGCCTCCACGCTCCTCCACTCCATCCTGCAATAAAATCTTCAAAGTATAATAACCTGCTGATATATTATTATTTACATATAAATTATCTCCATTCTCCAGTGTTACATTGTCAACAACTGCTCCCAAAGGTGATATAAGATTTACTATTACAGATGGAACATCTACTGATTCAGTATCCCACGATAATGTAAGGTCAACAGTGCCATTTCCAGTATACGGAATTACTTCTATTTCACAACTTGCGGTCTGTCGAGCTATGATAGTAACTGTTCCCTGACCAGTACCGATATCTCCATCACTAATATTCCTTGCAGTAGCAGTAATTGTCCAATCACCTTGATATAAATCTTCTATTGTAATTATACCGCTGCTATCA
>JAXHTB010000578.1:0-1876 GCA_034190185.1 Spirochaetota bacterium
ATTATCGAGAAAGGCAGAGCCCCTACGCATTGCCTTTACGCCCATATCTTTATAAGATTGAAGTGTTACTCCGGGATTATCAACAGGAACAAAAAATGAGCTTACTCCCCGAGCTTTTGCTTCTGGATCAGTCATTGCAAAAGTGACCATTGCTGCTGAATCCATCATAAAGCTAATCCCGGACTTCTCGCCATTTAGGATATAGAAATCATCTTCTATCTCAACTTTCATCTTCATACCTGAAACATCAGATCCGCATTGAGGTTCAGTAACACCCAACACAATTATTTTCTCTCCCCTTGCAACTGGGGGCAACCATTCTTTCTTCAACTTTTCATTAGCATAATCAACGAGTATTTCATTGACAATTGTCAGCGCCCCCACATAAGCACAATTAGGGTCCCCCCTGGCAAGTTCTTTAATAATTATCCCAAGAGTAACATAATCAACAGGATTCCCTTCATACTCTTTGGGAATTCTCGAACCCATAAGTCCTAGCTTACCCATCTTTTTCCACTGTTCAATAGGAAATGTCTCAGTTTTATCATGATGTTGATAAAAGGGAGAAAGCTCCTTTTCTGCAAATTCTCGGATTGTTTTTTGAGTTAATAGCTGTTCTTCTGAAAATGAAAAATCAAGCATATTTTTATCTCCTTTCATTTCAGGTTAGAATGTTTAATATTATGAAATTAAATCTTCCTATCTGCAAAAAGAAATAAAGGTATTATTTTTCAATTTTTACTATCCATCTTCCTAATAAAGGAATTAACATCAAGACTAACATCCAATCTATTTTTGATAACGCTCATCCCTTTTATGAAATCCTTCCCTTGTTCCCTTGTCTCTTCTCTCCTTAAAAAAATTATACTCATCAGGCTCCCATCTAAGATTCGTGAACATGGTATGAGTCACATACCCCTGAGTGAATCCCTCTGTAAGACCTAAGGAGTTGTATGCTAATTGACGATGAGTCTTCCCAATAGCTATCCCATCGCGTGGAAGTAGTGTAACCGCTTTAGCTATCTCCATTACTTCTTCATCCAGTTTATCCTGCGGAACAGCTTTGTTCACCATGCCGATTCTTTCTGCCTCAATACCGTCAATCTGTTTGCCTAATATCAGAAGTTCTAACGCCCTTCTAAGTCCTATACAAGCAATCAGAATATTTATTGTGCCAATACCGCTTCCTGCAAAACCGAGTCGTTGTTCTGTATGGCCGATCATTGCATCCTCTGCAGCAACTGAAAGATCGCAACAGAGCATCATTATAGTGCCCTCTCCAATACAATGACCGTGAACTTGAGCAATTGTAATTTTAGGACAAAGGAATAATCTCTTATGACAGTCCTCTAACCATCCTCTGTCTACCTGCAATCTTCTCCTTTGACTAGCGCGGCGCTCCCCTGATTTTCCAGTTCCCATACCATATATATACCCTACTGTATTTAAATCATGGCCTGTTGAGAAACTTTTTCCTGCTCCTTTAATAATTATTACCTTAATCTCATCATCCTGCTCAGCCATACCTAATGTGGAATAAAACTCATCTGTCATTCCACCTTGAGTTGGGAAATCCCAAGAATTCAGTTTATCAGGATTATTAAATATAATTGTAGCAATCCCATCATTCTTCTCGTAAATAATAAACTTGTTGTCCATAGCACTCTCCTTTATAATTATTTTACATCAACTTCCGTTTTGTTTAAGAATATAAGCATCTTATATACAGACAGAAAAAATAATGATCAGATATAGTAAAATATATATCTAATTATAAAGTTAAGGATGAAACACTATTTACTTATAAGATTCGATATTAGGGGAAAATCATTCAAAACAATAATTTCATGGTAAAGTACTCATGAACAACGTCAAG
>JAXHTB010000579.1:0-1858 GCA_034190185.1 Spirochaetota bacterium
TACTCTCTATTCCTCTGATCACCACAGGAGAGATATATGTTTGAAATCTAATAAGCCCCTGCCCCTGAACATAAGGGATTGCAGATTTTACACCTTCTACAGTTTTAATCTTATTTGTTAGAGCTTCATAGTTCTTAAATCCTTCTGCTCCTTGTGTGCCGTATAAGCTAACTACTGTGATATGTGAATCTACATCAAGGATTTTATCCTTGATCTGGCTTTGGAATCCTGTAAATACAGATATGACAACAATAAGAATGAAAACCCCAATAAAAACTATAAAGATTGATAGAAACGTATTAAAAGAGATAAATATCTGTTTTTTTTTAGCTTTCAGATATCTTAAACCAATAAAAAGTTCATAGAGATTCATAATTAACACCTAAAATTGAGCATTGGGTTTTTGTAATCGTTCATGATATTCAAGGATCAAAGTTAAAGTTAAAGTAATAAAATAAGATTCTTTGAACAAATCGATTCAAGCTCAGCTCTTGAAATAGATACACTGGAAGATGTGTGTAGTACCATGTGCTAGTATGTAGAGCTTGCCTTGAATCGATCGATATAATAATACTAATATATTTTCTGAAAAAAATTAGATTTCTTTAACTTTTTCCCGCTTAAAAACACCAATTAAATAGTACTCAGAGATTTTAAAATTCTCATCCATCCCGTAGATTCTACTGAATTCCTCGCTATTTTCATTAAGAAATGAAAACGCATCTTCTGCAGATATATCTTTATAATTTTTTTTGAAATAATTGATTATATCTTCCAGGTTGTTATTAAATTTCAGAAGAATATTTTTTATAGGAGTAAAACTCTTAAGTTCAAGAAATGTATTAAAATCGTTTAATAGATAAAAGTCGTTATGTAAAGGGAATATCATTCTCATAAGATCATCATAAAGCCCTTCTATATCTTCATCTTTCAATATCACACCTGAAAAGAATAAATGTTTCTCAAATTTAATCGCTCTCTTAAATTCATCCAAACATCTGCCGGAATCGAAAATATTAAGATAATCTATACATAAAAGGAGATCTGCAGCATAATAATCTACAGGAAAATCATGAAGATCTCCATTGATAAAATGAATATTTTTAACTGAATCCTTCCCGCTGTTTTCTTCAATAAAGTCGTTTATTGCAGTTATTGATGGTTCTACAACAACGATGTAGAGATCAAATTCTGCTGCAATGTCTATTATTATTTTTCCACTTCCAAGTCCTGCTTTAACAATTGTTTCGGGTTTAAAGGTTCTTATAATATCAAATATCCTGTCTTTAATGACATTATGTCTATATTCTGGTTCTATTATGAAATTGTTCTTTCTGTCGAATTCAATAAACTCTACTGTTTCATCTATTCTGTTCATTTCATGCTCCGATATTATAATATTTTTGAAATGCGAAATTAAATAGAGGGTCAATTATCCTTCTTTATCACTATGCTGTAATATTGTCAATATATTAGTTAATAAATCGATTGAGCAGTATACAATGACCTTCAAATATTTTTATTCACTTAAAATTTGAGTTGGATTTATGTTCGGATTATAATAGTTACCTAACATACTTTATTTTTCTTTAGTAAAGAGAGGAGATAGAATTTTTTAGATTATGCTAAGAGATTTTTACAAGCATTAGAATTGTATTAAAGATGGAGAAACGAAGCGTTTTTGTTATTGATCAATTGTTAAATTAGTAATCTTTTTTTTAAATCTGGCGAATATTTTCTCCCTACAGGAAGCTTTGTTCGGTCTTCATCATTTAAGGATATTTCATATTGGCCTCCAATTATATATTCAACTTGGGATAGATATTTTGTATTTATAATATATTTTTTATGTATGCGA
>JAXHTB010000058.1:0-13754 GCA_034190185.1 Spirochaetota bacterium
ATCTTTTAGCACATTGAGCATATGAATCTGTCCCACATGAATTGTTCTGCACGTAGAAGCGCGATGCGCAACGATGCCATCAATTTTATAATCATCAATCATATCAAGAATCTGCTCGATAATTGGTTCACCGGATCTCTTCTGAGCCTTTTCATGTCTGCTTGTCCACTGTTTAAAGAATCTCCATGCAAGACGTTCTAAAGGATGCTTTGCACTGGATGGAATCTCTACAGGTGGTGGTGGATGATAGGTAGTCTCTATTGGAAAAACAGCTCCTTTACTTTCAAAATAATTTAGGATCGCAAGGGCAAACCATGGGGGAAGACCACTTGCCCATACTATGCGATACTTTTCATCAGGAATTACACCCATTTTATTATCTACTCTATATTTAACTTCATCATACAAAGCCTTATAGAAGTCATAAGCTTCCTGAGTTCCCATCATAAAATAGCCGGGAACCATTGTGTTAAAAGCATCCTCTGACGGCATTGGAGCAGGTACTGCTTTTCGCAATTGATAGGCGTCATACCATACCTGATAGGTTTTATTTGCAAGGTCTATAGTATTATCCAATCGATCCCAATCCATCTTTTGGCCAGTATTTTTTTCCAGAAAATCGACAAGCCCCCTCAACTCCTCTGTTATGTATTTTACATAATAGTCCTGTACCTCTGATACATTGACATCAGCTGCAGGCCAAAGCAATCCATGAACATACACAGGCACATCATTATATCGCTGTGCAATCTGATAAGATTTATATCTTGGATCACAGATCATCATCCCAGTGCCAAGCATCACTGTGGGTTTTTCCATACCACCATCAGGTGAATCTGTTGGAATCCCGCCTTGTTCTTCTCTACATGCATCAAAACCAACATTTATAGTACAGTAAGTACAAAGATTTCTAGGATATCCATCACTCTCAGCCTTTGCAATAAATTGCTCAGCCTTTCTTTTTACTGCGCATATTGCAGCATAATTCTCAGTCCAAATTGGTGTAATATCCATACTTCTTAAAATTTCATCATATAAGCTCATAATGAAACAATAAGCTATTGGTCTGCCTTCGGCAGCAGCCTGATGAGCGTCATTACTTATCTTTTTGGTTAACTTACGAACATTTTTAGCAGCATCAGTAGTTTTAATAGTCCTACTGGTAATGCCCTCTAGTATACTTGATTTTTCTTCACTCATAACCCCACCTCGTTTTCTTGATTATTAAATAAATGATATCTATGATATTCTAGGCTATCATTTCCAGAAATGCCTGCACTCTTGTTTTTAGCCACTGTATGCTCATCTCTGTATAATCTCCTTCCACAATGAAGCCAGGAAAACCGGCTTTATCCATATAGTCTTTAATATCAACAGCATCGAACTCATAGTTATCACAATACATAATAGTATAAAGAAAAATGCCATCTGCTTTAAAATCTTCTGCAAATTTACGTATATATCCAAATCTAGCCTCAAGGTCATCCTGGCGGCTTCCCGTTCTCTGCCTGTAGGTGCGCGGACAGTTAATATCCACCAGATATGCTTTAGCAATACCTGCAATTGGATCTTGAGTTTCTTCTACATTAAACCAGAAAGACCTTGTTCCAAGACAGATATCGTCAATTACAACATTAGAACCAGTCTCCTCAATCATCTGAATAAATAAAGCATCATCTATCTCAGGACCGTAAACAAGCACTCGAGGAAGTTTCTTTACAGGACTGGATGCTCTTCCTTTAATTTCAGCAATAACCTCTTTTAATAGTTCATTCCCCTCTTGTACAGGTATTTTTGTGATAGAAACAATAACCTTTATTACTTCTGTGCCAGTAATTAGGGGAGGGTCCTGTTTCCTTAGGTCATATAATTCTTTAACAAGTGCCCTTTGATCATTATGAAGCTTTATTGCTTCATTAAGTTTATCATTAGTAATTTCTTTTCCTGTATGTTTCTCTAGACTTTTTTTAAACATATTTAATTCTGAACTAAGAAATTCTAATGATGCATCATTAGTACAATGGGGCATATTTAAAAAATGGGTATATTTTGGTTTTAGATTATACTTCCAAATATCATAGATCTTAACAATATTATCACAAGCATGAGGCACAATAAAACCATCTAAAAAAGAATAATCACCACCCTTTATAGCCTGATCAAAGCAGTTACGCACATAGGGACACATAATAGTCTCAATATAAGCATCAGCTTCTTTAATGGTCTCACTTACCTTTCCGGTAATGCGGTAAGGAATAACACCTGCGGCAGTTAATAACTCAACAGGAGCAAAGGTGCAGAAATAACCGAAGATCTTTTCTCCTTTTTTTATACGTTCTTTTGCTAAACTGCCCTTGTCATTATAGATTTGTTCAACCTTTGTCAGCCCTTTTTCGGCCATGGTTTTCCTCCTTTTATCTATTGAACAACAAGATATTGAAGCAGGATATGGTTACTTTATTTAATCTTATTATTAGCGCTTCTGTACTATAATAAAATAAAGATTGTGTGGATTAAATCATTTTGATTATCTAATTTACTGATTTAACACTTTTGCATAATGGGGGAAGACAATATGATTTTTAAAATGATTATAATATTATATAAAAACAGTATAAAAGCATAGTAAGATCGAATTTATTTAAATTAGTAAAAGTAAACCCCTACTTCTCGTAAATTTAATCAAACCAAATTAAATCATATAACCTAATAAAGTCAAGATGAAATAAAAAAAAATAAAAAACAGTTTTGCATTTTATATAGATCAATATGTATCTGTTTGTTTTATCTAAGGTAATACATTGAATAATTATTAAATGTTTAGATATATATTGAATTCGTTTTACTTTTGTTGTTATACAGCAATTTTTTTATTGACATATTTAAAATGTTTTTATAATTATACAGCAATTTTTGTATAAAAATTAATTAAAAGGAGTTATTTTATGAAACGAGTATCTTTGATTTTCTTCTGTCTTTGCATATCGATTTCTGTTATTTCTTTATCGTGTAAAAAGGGTACAACAGGATCTATTAAGATAGGAGCTATATTTGCTGTAACAGGACCTGCATCATTTCTAGGAGCGCCCGAGTCAAAAACAGCACAAATGCTTGTAGATGAGATAAATGACAACGGTGGTTTGGATGGAAAAAAATTGGATCTGATCATAAAAGATACAGGCGGCAATCCTGAAAAGGCAATTTCATTCACTAAACAGCTTATTGAAGAAGAGAAGGTATTTGCAATAATTGGACCATCAACTAGCGGAGAGACAATGAAGATCAAAAATATCTGTGAAAATGCGCAGACAATATTGATATCCTGTGCTGCCGCAGAGGTCATTGTTAAACCAGTTGCAAAATATGTTTTCAAAACACCTCAGAGAGACAGTCATGCAGCAATAAAGATATTCAAAACTATGAATAAATTAGGGATCTCAAAGATTGGAATTATCTCCGGTAACACAGGTTTTGGTAATGCTGGTAAAGGACAGCTTATTAAACATTCACTTAAATACGGAATTAAGATTCTTATAAGCGAAGTATATGATAAAAAAGCGACAGACCTTACTGGAGTTTTAACTAAGCTAAAGGCCAAGAAGGTGCAGGCTGTTGTAAATTGGTCAATTGTTCCTGCTCAATCAATTGTTGCTAAAAATATGAAGCAGATAAATATGAATGTGCCGCTTTTTCAGAGCCATGGATTTGGAAATGTTAAGTATGCAAAAGAAGCTGGAAAAGCAGGTGAAGGGATAATATTCCCAGCAGGAAGACTGCTTGTTGCTGATGTTTTGCCTGACAGCAATAAACAGAAGGAACTTCTTGTTAAATATAAAAATGACTATGAGTCAAGATATAATGAAGATGTAAGCACATTTGGCGGTCATGCCTATGATGCAGTTACAATACTAGTAGAAGCAATTAAGAGAGCTGGTAGTTCTGATAAAGATAAAGTGCGCGATGCTATAGAAAATCTTACTGATTTCCCAGGCACAGGCGGAATATTTAACTTTTCGGCCGAAGATCACTGCGGTCTCGATATTAACGCTTTTGCTATGTTAACAGTGAAAGATGGTAAATTTGTCCTTTACGAAAAATAATAATTTTCCAATGAATAGTAAATATTATAACTTACTGCTTTTATGAAATAGGTAAATCTAATATAGATAAATATGATTCAATAAGATTTTTGAAATAAAGATTTTATTATTGACTTATAACCCCCTCTGTCATTCATTGTAAAAAACTCCAGGTAAATTGGGTTGAATGAGAGGGGGTTTACTATTTATTATAGAAGGACAAATAGTTCATGATATTTGAACAGTTATTGCAATATATACTTTCCGGGATCACAAACGGTAGTATTTATGCAATCGTTGCAATTGGCTATAATATAATATATAATACTACTGGTATAATCAACTTCTCACAGGGCGAATTTCTGATGTTAGGAGGGATGATTGCAGTCTCTATGCTACAAATATTTCCTCTTCCTTTAGCAATTCTTTTTGCTATTGTCATTACAGGTGCTGTCGGAGCCATGATCGATATCGGTATTATCAGGCGTATGAGAAAACCTAGTGTACTTAATATGGTTATAGTTACTATTGGTTTATCTATAATTATAAGGGAAGCAGCGCTGCATATATGGGATGAAAAGGTGAGATCACTGCCATATTTCACTGGAAATGAGGTATCTTCAATAAATATTTTTGGAGCCTATATATCTCCACAGGTATTATGGGTTTTAGGCATTGCCAGTATAATAGTAATTCTATTAAGTTTTTTCTTTAAATTTACTGTTACAGGACGCTCTATGCGCGCTTGTTCTTCAAATCTGATTGCTGCAAGATTATGCGGGATTTTTACAAAAAATATGATTACAGTTTCATTTATACTAAGCGCTGCAATTGGAGCTGTTGCAGGATGTGTTATATCACCGATTACATTAACCCAATACGATTGCGGTACATCACTTGCAATTAAGGGATTTGCAGTTGCCATACTTGGTGGACTTGGAAATAGCACAGGAGCGGTTGTTGGGGGATTAATTATCGGCATTCTTGAGGCTTTAAGTATAAGCATACTTCCTCTTGCTTATAAAGATGCCATTGCTATAGCAGTTCTACTGTTAATACTATTTGTTAAACCCAGTGGGATATTCGGCAGCAGGGAAATTTCTGCTCTAAGGGATTTTTAATGAATATCAAGAAATATTATCCTCTTGCAACTCTGGCGCTATTTATAATATTATTCCAGGTTTTTTCAACCTTAACAGCCCAGGAATTCTATTTAACCCAGTTCACAATGGCAGCATATTATTCTCTTGTTGTAATTGGTCTCTCAGTCCTTCTAGGATATGCAGGGCAGATATCTATAGGCCATGCCGCCTTTTTTGCAATTGGCGGATATACAACCGCTGTGCTGACTACTATAAATCTGATTCAGTATAATGATAATCCACTAATCCAGTTTGTCGTAAATTATGGATTAACATCTTTCAAAAAGGATCCTTATGGAGTTGAAATAGTATATTTATCTCCATGGATTTCACTTATTTTAGCAATTTCTATCGCATTTATTATATCTTTTTTGATAGGTATTCCCATTCTGAAACTGAAAGGACACTATCTTGCAATGGCTACCCTTGGATTCGGCACAATTATCTATAGAGTGACCCTTGGAAGTCATATCTTTGGTGAAGCAGATGGTATTTCTGATGTTCCTTCTTTCAATATGATCCCAGGACTTACAGTAAGTGGTGATACATCGATGAGGATTGAGAATTACTATATCGCATGGTTTATTGTAATTTTAATTGTCATAATAATGTTAAATCTGATAAACTCGCGAGTTGGTAGAGCGCTTCGCTCTATTCATGGTAGTGAAGAAGCTGCTAGTGCCATGGGGATCAATACATCAAGATATAAATTGTTTATCTTTGTTCTTAGCGCGGTTATTGCTGCAATTGGCGGTGTTTTTTTAACTCATTTCAATGGAGGAATAGGGCCTTCTGAGGCTGGCGTTATGAAATCAGTCAGATATGTAGCCATTGTTGCAGTTGGTGGAATGGCAAATCTCTGGGGAGTGTTGATAATGAGCCTCATACTTAATTTTATATCACTTAGAGGTTACCTGGGAAGTTTTGATGATGCCTTTTTCGGATTGATCCTTATTGTGTTTATTATGTTCTTTCCTGATGGTATATTTAAAAGGGATAATTATAAGATGGTATTAAAATATATTAAGAATTTAAAAAACCTCGTTAAATAATTGTTTAATACAGATAATAAATAACTTTTCATAATGAATATTATAAAGATAAATAACCTCAACAAATCTTTTGGCGGGCTTCATGCTGTTAATAATGTTTGCTTTGAAGTTAAAAAAAATCAGATAAAGGCTGTAATCGGCCCCAATGGCGCTGGCAAAACAACATTGTTTAATCTCATATCTGGAAATATCGATTCCGATTCAGGGGAAATATTATATAAGGATAGCTTTATCCATACTCTTCCTTCCTATAAAATAGCTGAAAGGGGAATCTCACGTACTTTTCAGACTGTTAAGCTCTTTTCCAATATGAATGTGCTTGAAAATATAATGGTTGGAAGACATGTAAAAAGTAAATCAGGATTTTTTACAGCCTTGCTAAACCTGCCATGGTCATGGAAAGAAGAGAAATCTATCCTTAATAAATCGATGGAAACATTGAATCTTTTAGGTATCAGCGATCTTGCGCATGAAGATGTTGATAATCTACCATTTGGGCAACAAAGAAAAGTTGAATTTGCTCGCGCTCTGGCTGCAGAGCCTGAACTTCTTCTTTTAGATGAACCTGCAGCTGGCCTTAATATATACGAGACTGCAGAAATTGCTGAGATGATTTCAAAAATCAGGGAATGGGGAATTACAATTTTGATCATTGAGCATGATATGTCTCTTATTATGGATATCTCTGATGAAATTGTTGTTTTAAGCTCTGGCATAAAAATTGCAGAAGGCAAACCAGAGGAGATTCAGAGAAATAAAGATGTTATCAGTGTTTATCTTGGGGAAGGGGATGCTTAAAATAAGAAATCTACAGTCAGGTTATGGTAATCTTCGAGTATTGAAAGGTATTTCAATGCATATAAATCCTGGTGAAATAGTAGCAATTATTGGAGCAAATGGAGCAGGCAAAACAACCCTTTTAAACACGTTATGCGGCATAATACCCTTACAATCAGGTGAGATTATCTTCAATAATAATAATATCAGCAATACCTCAGCAGAAAAAATTGTTCAGAAGGGATGTTCTCTAGTGCCGGAAGGAAGACAGATCTTTGATATTTTGACAGTAAAAGAGAATCTTTTGCTCGGTGCATATACGTTAAGGAAAAAGCTAAATCACAGCTCTTATGACTATAAAAAGATCCTTAGAAATGAGATAGAAAAAATCTACTCACTTTTTCCTGTGCTAAAAGAAAGGGAAGATCAACTGGGAGGAACATTGTCAGGAGGTGAACAGCAAATGCTTGCAATCGGACGAGCTATGATGGCGCGGCCTGATCTTATAATGCTTGATGAACCTTCTATGGGACTTGCTCCAGTTATTGTAAATGATATCTTTAAAACAATTATCCAGCTTAGAGAACAGGGCAAGACCATACTTCTAGTGGAACAAAACGCAAAGGCTGCACTTAATATTGCAGACAGGGGATATGTTATAGAAACAGGACAAATAGTACTTGAAGAATCCTCTGAAGGACTGTTAAATAATAATGATGTTCAACGCGCCTACCTTGGAAAAGATTATAAGAGCATTGATGAACTTTAAACTAAAATTTTTTTATATCTTATTTAATCGGAAATAGAATTTATTTTCTGATAATTATCAACGGATAAAGATCAATTATTAGCAATATTATAATAAGGGGTATCAATGTGATATATAACAAAGAATATGAAATAATGCCTCGCGAAGATCTGGAGCAGCTACAGATAGAAAGACTTCAAATGACACTTAACAGGGTTTATCGAAATGTTGCCCTTTATAAAAAGAAATTTGATGAAAACAAAATAAATATTGAAAATATTCGAACCCTGAAGGATATTCAGGAACTTCCCTTTACAACTAAAGATGATCTTAGGAAAAGTTATCCTTACGATATGTTCGCTGTTCCACTTAAGGATATTGTACGGATCCACTCTTCAAAGGGAAGAACAGGCAAGCCTATTGCTGTAGGTTACACAAAGAACGACATCAATCACTGGTCGGAACTCGTTGCGCGCACTCTCTATTCAGCAGGAATTACAGAGAGCGATTTTGTCCAGATAGCCTATGATTACAGTATGTTTACCGGGGGTTTTGGTATACATTATGGAGCTGAAAGAATTGGAGCATCTGTTATCCCATCATCATCGAGCAAGAATATAAAGGAACAATTGCTTATAATGAAAGATTATAAAACATCAGCACTTTTAAGCACTCCCAGTTATGCCCTGGATATCGCAAAAACCCTAATGGAAATTAGCGCTCATCCTGAAGAGCTGAATTTAAGGATAGGACTTTTCGGCGCGGAACCATGGAGCGAAAAGATAAGGAACCAGATTGAAGAGAAACTCTATATTAAAGCATATAACAATTACGGAGTAAACGAGATCGTAGGCCCTGGAACTGCTGGCGAATGTCAGGAACAAAATGGACTTCATATCAACGAGGATCATTTTATTGTTGAGATCATCGATCCTGAGACAGGAAAGAAGATCGATGATGGTGAAGAAGGGGAACTTGTGTTTACTACCATCACACGAGAAGGATACCCTCTTATTAGATACCGTACTGGTGATATCTCGTCACTAATTGAAGGGCAATGTCATTGCGGACGAACAACAAGGCGCATTAAAAGCGTTACGGCAAGAACAGATGATCTTATTGTAATCAGGGGATTATCTGTTTTCCCAATACAGATTGAAGAAGTTCTCAAAAAGGCTGAAGGCATTGAACCGCATTATCAGTTTATCATAGAGAGTGAAGATGGAATAGATACATTAGAGATCCAGCTTGAAGTTTCTGAGGATTTCTTTAATGATGATCTCAATAAGCTAATAGAATTGAAAAGTAAAATAACAGGCATGCTAAAAGATGAAACAGGCATATCAGCAAAAATAACCTTTGTTGAGCAAAAAACTCTTATGAATAATAATAAGAGAGTTATATATAGAAGATAATAAAAATTCTATAATTATATAAATTACCAGGGATTAATTTACAATATTCAGGCTTTATTTTTTTATATAAATATTTTGATTTTCCTTTACCTGTCATCATTGTGTGTCGCACCCATGAATCATATAGAAATCCCTCCGCACTTCGTGCATTCCTCCTTTGTGTAAGCCCAAACTGTTTTCAGAAATTAAAAAGTGTGTTTTTTAACCAGAGATTAACACGGATGAAACACTGATTTCCCCTATAGAATTATAGTATTATATTTATTCAATCGAGTAGCGCTAATAAACCGTTATAATCTGTGTATATAGGTGGCTAAAAGTTTTTACAATCGAGTTTGTAATAAACTGACTGATTCTCTTTCATTATTGCTTTTTAAATCAGTTTGAACTTACAACTATCAAAGAATTTTTCATAGTCACTATTCGGGAATGTCATACTATAACAAATAATTTAAAAAAAAATTGCTTGCTATGATAGCTTAATATTTTTATATTATAGTCACAATACGAGTTGTAATGATAAGGAATTTGAAATGCAATCTGCTCTATTTAGAATATATGAAGTCTTTGAAGATGCATTTGGCAGGGATAAAGCTCGTGCCTGTATTGAAGACTTGGTTTCTCTTGTGGAAAAAACTCAGGAAGGCCTGGCAAAAAAAGAAGATATAAAGCATAATGAATTGATCCTGACTAAGGAAATTGAGGAAGTTCGTAAAGAGACTAAAGAGATGGAGACTCGTCTTATAAAAGAGACCAAAGAGATGGAAACTCGTCTTGTAAAAGAGACCAAAGAGATGGTAACTCGTCTAGTCAGGGAAATTAACAAATCCAAGATATGGTTTATTACCTCTGTTGGAATAATTCTGACTATCCTTAAGGCTCTAGATTATTTTTTAAAGTGATTCAGCTATATTACTCTCCTCCGGTATAAATAATAAAGGTATTACAGAAGGACTAGTACTCAACAAGTTATCTTATGGTAAAATTATTTACTGAGACTGCATCAGAAGTAGTAGTTCTAATCCAAAATAAAACCAAAGGGCAGGTTATATCTATATGAAAATTGAGTTTGTCGGTGGTGCAAGAACAGTTACAGGTTCTTCATACATTGTTAAAAATGATGATTTTACAATAATGGTAGATTGCGGCATGTTTCAGGGCAATCGTGATATTAGAGCACGTAATTTGCTCGATCTGATCCATGCGCCAACTCAAATCGATGCTCTGCTTCTTACTCATGCTCACATTGATCATAGCGGTCTAATACCGAAGCTGGTCAAAAATGGATTTAATGGCAAGATTTACGCTACAAAGGCAACAACAGATCTCTGCACAGTTATGCTCCCTGATAGTGCTCACATTAATGAGATGGATACTAAATGGATAAACAGAAAGAATAGACGTCAGGGACGTGAACTTATAGATCCTCTTTATTCTATTGATGATGCAGAAGAATCAATACAAAAATTTATACCAGTTAGCTATGGTGAAATAATTCAGATTAATCGATTTGTCAGGGTTAGATTTAGAGACGCTGGTCATATCCTTGGATCTTCTTTTATAGAAATGTGGATAGAAGAGGGTGGTAAAGAGACAAAATTAGTTTTTTCTGGCGATGTTGGCCAAAAAGACCAGGTAATTATACGCGATCCTGAGAATATTGATGAAGCTGATATCCTTTTAATAGAGTCAACTTACGGCAATAGATTGCACAAGGGTAAAGAGGATACATATAATGAGTTTAAACAGATAATTCTTGACTCTTATAATCAGAAAGGAAATATTATTATTCCGGCATTTGCAGTAGAAAGGACCCAAGAAATAATATATATATTGATAGAGCTTTTTAAAAATGGCGATATTCCGGAAATTCCTGTTTATATTGATTCTCCCCTTGCTATATCAGCTACTGAAATTTTTAGGCGTAATGAGGAATGCTTTGATGATGAAACTCGCAATCTGCTCCTTTCAGGTGAAAGCCCTCTAGATTTTCCTAATATTCATTTTACCAGATCAACTGAGGAGTCGGTTCAGCTTAATGAAAATGCTCATGGAGCGATTATTATATCTGCCAGCGGAATGTGCACAGCAGGCAGGATTAAGTATCATTTGATGCATAATCTTTATAAACCTGAGTCTAGTGTAATATTTGTTGGCTATCAAGCAGAGGGTACTATTGGCAGACGTCTTGTTGATGGTGCTAAAAAGGTGCGCCTTTATGGTGAGGACACCATGGTTAATGCCAAGATCCATACACTTGGAGGCTTTTCAGCTCATGCTGACAGCTTAGGACTCCTTGAATGGATAAGGACTATAAAGAATCCCAAGCTAAAAGTATTTGTTGTGCATGGAGAAGAAAAAGCCTCTCTAAGCCTTGCAGAAAATATACGATCTCAATTTAGCTATGAAACCTATGTGCCTCAATGGGGTGAAATTATCGACCTAAAAACGATGAGATCAGTTATTGCTTCTTACGGGGTTGTTGATTCCTATGCAACACTTGACCGTGAGATTGAAGCTCTTACTTCATCATATGAATCCCTTGTTAAACAGTACTACAAGGCCCGTGACGAAAACAGACTTATGGATATGGAAAAGCTGAAAGATGATTTTAATGATGTACGGGAGATGTTTGCCATTATTATGGATGATTTATAGAATTTAGATAATAGCATTCTGAAAATCAATAATGCCCTGTTTTATTGCTTTAAAATTGCGTTGTTCCACCCACTCCGGTTTTATTATACCAGCTCCTAATGCAACTGCATCAGCTCCGCCAGTTAAATAATCATTAACATTATTTGCCCTAACTCCCCCAACAGCCATTAGCTTTATTTCCGGGAATGATTCTTTAATTGATCTAAAATAGGATGTGTCGTATGCAGATGCAGGGAAAATTTTTACCATATTTGCTCCTGCAGAATATGCATTATAAGCTTCAGTTAGTGAAAAAGCACCGGGAAATATAGGAATACCTCTTTGGGAACAATATTCAATCATGTCGTGGTCAAATATAGGCGATACAATAAAACGAACACCAATATCTATTACCTTCATTAACTCTTCCATTGACAGAACAGTACCTGCGCCAATAAGCATCTTTTTGCTGAACGATTTTAATGCAGCATCTATCAGGCTAAATGCATTAGGAGTATTCAGGGTTATTTCAATTGTATGTAAATTACATTCAAGAACAGCTTGAAATAATCCATTAACATCAAAGGATTTATGATGACGTATAATTACTATAATTCGCTGTTGATATAGAGAAGATATATCCAAGTATTAAAGTCCTGTGACATGTGCATTGAAAGGTATAATCTTTGATCTTATATTAAGATGGAATGAGCTGAATAGTTTGTCAATTATATTTTATATTGTATCTTGGATGAGTTTCATGGTCACCAATAAATAAAAATTATGGAAATTATATATTGAATTTGAAGTATCTTTAGTTTATTTATATCAACAGATGTGGTTATAATCAATTATTGAAATATGATTATAAAACAAGGTCCTCTGTCGAGATGAGTTCATAGAATTTTTGGAAATTATATTTTTCTGGATTGTCATTTGCTAGGCTCATCTGCTTCATGCCGTCTCGAGGATGTAAATTTAATATTCCTGTTATCATATATGGAATTCTATATCCCCATTCAATTTTTTCTAAAAGCGGTATTATATCAGAGCCTATCACGTCTAATAGTGGTCGTATATCAAATTTAGGATTTTTCAGGAATCCAATTAGCAACTCAAGTGGACAGTTCCCTGCTGCCCTGCCAATGCCATATAGTGTTCCATCGATATAATTAACTCCCTTAATAATACCTTCTATTGTATTGGCAAATGCTAATTGCTGATTATTATGGCAATGAATACCGATTTCTTTAGTTTTTATAAATTTTTGAAATTTATGAACTATATAGTGAATGTCTTCTGAATAAAGAGCTCCAAAACTGTCGACAAGATAGCAGGCAGTAATTTTTGTTTCTTCTTCAATTTGTTGTAAAGCTTCATTTAGCTCACGATCAAGTTCACGTGATATAGCCATAATGTTTATTGTTGCTTTATATCCTTTATTAGTTGCATTGTTTGCAAGCATAATTGCTTTATCAACATCCTTAACATATGTTGCTATGCGGATAATATCTACAACACTTTCAGATTTTGGAGCAACATCATCCGGATCTGCTTTATGAGCATCCTGCATTACAGCAATTTCAACTTTTGTATCAATTCCTTCGATCAATTCTTCAAGAATATGATCATCACAGAAACGCCAAGGTCCAAACTCTTCAGTTGAGAAGTGTTCTTTACTATTTCTATATCCAAGCTCAATTATATCAACACCTGAATCATTTACAGCTTTGAATACCTTTCTGACCATTTCCATTGGGAATTTTGAGTCATTCATCAATCCGCCGTCCCGAATTGAACAATCTATTACTTTTATTTCCGGTCTATACATAATCCACTTCCTAATAGTTATTTTTTTCAAATTATATCATGTTTTAAAAATTTAGTTAAAGATATTATAAAAA
>JAXHTB010000580.1:0-1858 GCA_034190185.1 Spirochaetota bacterium
GTGACAATGGCGCTATCGGAAATTTTGATATGAATGTTACTAAAACTGCAGTCCGGATGGCAATGGATCAGGGAATAGATATCTCTGGCCCTTATGCTGCGGATACCATATTCCTTCCTGAGAAATGGAAATCCTTCAATCTAGTCATAGCACACTATCATGACCAGGGTCTGATACCTTTTAAAACACTGGCGTTTGATTTGGGGGTAAATGTAACACTTGGCCTTTCCTTAATCAGAACTTCTCCTGACCACGGCACTGCATACGATATTGCTGGTAAAGGATTAGCAAATCCAAGCAGCATGATGGAGGCAATCAAACTTGCATACAGGCTTGTGTTAGATAATAAGATCTGAGGCGTCCTGATTTTAATGAATAATTCAGAGTGAAATATCCCTATAAAACAATATTTTAAAGAGTCAATATATCCATTTTCCTTGTTTTTTCGATATGTTAAAATATCTCATTGTTTGGCCTGATTATCCACTAATTTTCTATTTTAGAACAATCTATGAGTTGAGGTCTGCTCTTTTCTAATGCATTTCATAACTTTATTATTATTGAGCTTCTTCCGATAATAATTAAGATTAAAATACAATCTTCATAATTCAAATTGAGTTTTATTGAAAAATAGATGATAAAATTTTCTAAAATCCCGTTGTTTCTAATTGTTGTATGCTTACAAATATGTCAATTTACAATATATGCAGAGGATTATCAATATCAGTATTTTAATAATGAGAAAGATAAGTATGTTCCCTTTTCAGACTACATTCCAAAAGTTAGACTGCATTACAAAACAGTACCTCATTATCTTGAGGACTATTACGAACTCTATGGAATGAAGCAGTATTATAATGAAAATTCATTACGGAAAAATATTGAACGGTTGAAAACAGCGCTCAGATGCAAATTTCGTCATCCCTCAGAAGCCCTTATTAAGATAAATACAGAGGAGGAATACCTTAAATATCGCAGACTTATGTTCATGCATATTAATATTCTTATTATGAGAAACCATATGAAGATAGCATCAAGATATGATAAAAGAAAAATATACTTTTATAATCTTGATTTTGCAAAGGAGATTGATGAGAGTCTTGATATAGCAGAGTCATTATATAAAAAAGCCATTCCATACTGGAAAAAGGCTAAGGACTATGCAAAAAGTGCTAGCAGGATAAAGCTTACAACTGATCTAGGATTTATTGAATCTGAACGTTTCTCTATAATTAATAATGATTTGAACTATGGTAAAATTATTGATGATCACCTAAAAAGAATCAATAGAAATAGAAAAATTCTTAACAAAACGCTTGCTTCACAGAAATAAAATAAAAAATATTTTCAGATCATGATATGTGAGTAAATTATAATATGTCAAAAGTATTGAACTTCTCTACATAAGCCACCTGTTTATGCTTGAGATCTTTTCAATTGCATCATCAACCCACTGACTATGAGGAAGATCATTTATTAATATTGAGAATTCATCTTTTGCAAGTATTAAGTGTTTTTTGAGCTCATCAAGATTTCCCTTTTTAGATTTATCATCACCTTCGCCAAAATAATTCTCAAAAGCAGACTTGAGAATCTCAAATCCTTGTTTATAATGAAAATAAAAGATATCCTTGGCCTTTTCATGACTTTCTCTTTGCCTTTCTGTGTCAGTATGATATTGATATTCTCCCTTAGTGAGCTCCTCTTTTAAATAAATATAGCCTTCATTTATATCAGCCATCCTCTCTTTTGAGTCTCCATCCCTGTTAATATCAGGATGATTTAGCTTTGCGAGCATTCTAAAAGATGCAGTGAGCTGATCAAGAGTAAAGTTTTCGCTTAATCCAAAGAGTTTTAG
>JAXHTB010000581.1:0-1857 GCA_034190185.1 Spirochaetota bacterium
GCTTACCTGTTTCAGGGTGATCAATCTCAACAAAAAAATCTCTCTCCTTACACTGCACCCAGTTTACTGCTTCATTAATTGAATAAACAGGTGTTGCAGGCCACAAAACAACCTGTGCCTTGTGATATATCTCATTTTTTGTCTTGTCTTTTGCCCATTCTGCTACATGTTGAAACATTTCATTACCATATTTTGCCCTTGCAGAGGCATCCTTGAACATATCATCCTTTGACCATTCAGGGTAATCCATTACTTTTATCATACCTTCCCACTGTCTGTCATCCATTGCCATTGCCATAAAATAGCCGTCTTTACATGGAATAAGTCCAGATGCGACCCTCCCCTTTCTCGGCATCCTGCTGGCAATAAATCCTTCATTAGGGTACTGGTCAATCTCCACTCTGTCTATATTCATTATAGCCTCTTGTCTTGATATATCAATAAACTGACCCTTGCCTGATATATTACGCCAAAAGAGAGCGCTCATTGTTGCTAAAGCAGCGCTGATGCCGCACAGTCCCTCCTCCATAATACCGTCAGCTTTAACTGGCTCCCGATCCAAATTTGGTGAGTTGCTTGGTGTGATAAATCCTCCTCCAGATGCATGTACCATATTCAGATGATACATCTTATAATCCCGATATGGACCTGTCTGACCAAATGGAGTTATTGATGTCATAACGAGTTTCGGATTTATCTCCTTTAGTTTATCATATTTTAGCTCATTAGACTCCATTTCTTTTGGAGAGTTATCCTCCACAAGAATATCTGCCCATTTAACAAGATCTAAAAAGATCTCTCTTCCTTTTGCTGTTTTAGGATCAAGTGTCACACCACGTTTATTTGTATTGAGATAAAGGAATAAACCGCTCTTCTCTGGATGTGGTACATCATTTAAAAATGGACCTCTTCTCCTTGCAATATCTCCAATACCAGGCTTTTCGATCTTGATTACCTCAGCACCAAAATCAGCTAAAAGCTTTGTACAATATGGAGCAGCTTCAGATTCTGCGAATTCCAAAACTTTGACTCCACCTAATGTTTTACCTATCATAATATCTTCTCCTTATTTTGTTCTTTAACTAATATAGCGATAACTTAATGCTTACACTAGAGTTATTTATGAATGTACTTATTTTTTAAAGGGCCTCTATTTTAAAACCATCCAGGGTTGGGGGGGCGGTTAAAGGCTTAAAAACTAATGTTGATGACAATCTTTCAATGTAAGCTGCAAAATATTGTAACAATCTATAAATCTGACGCAGAAAAGCTCTAAATACAATGTATTTAACTAATCACTATTCTATAATATTATTCTTCCTTTGATCTGATACAATCTGATATAATTTATTTCTTTCAACTTTGTTTGTTAATATAAATAATTAACTCAGATAACTCACTTTTAGTGTGAACATCATAAAATTGATAACCTAATAAAGTCAAACTTTAATTAAAATAGCTTCAGCAAATATCCCTGAATTCAATTAAATTAATTTATATCTTGACTTGTAGGGTGCTGGGTTAATAATGTTGAAAATTTATATATAACAAATGTGTAACTATTGATATAGTATACCAAATAGTAAGATAAATTTATAAAAAGTTTAAGAATTAAAGAGTGTAAGATCCTGGATTCATAGAGAGAAAAAGGATAATCCTTATATTCTTAATAAGGCATTATCTCCAAATCTCCAATTATCCCATTACCTCCAATATTTAATATAACAAAAAAAACTCTATTTTAAACGAAAACGAATAATTATAGCTGAATAGTTACACAAATATATGTTTATAACACTAATACAAAAGGAGGCAAAAGAATGACTAAGAAGGCCCTAGAGGGAACAAAGATTCTAG
>JAXHTB010000582.1:0-1855 GCA_034190185.1 Spirochaetota bacterium
CTTTGCCTGAACACTATGAGCCTATGGAAAGTCCTGTAAAAAACATAATAAATTCACAGAATTTAAATCCTACAGTAAAAATTATACCCTTTACAAAAAAAGAATATGGGAACAGAGAAAAATATCCCTATATCGCAACCTTATACCAGATTTCAGAACACTGGCAAGCAGGAGGCATGACAAGGAACCTCCCCTGGCTTACTGAACTTGTGCCGAATATGTTTTGTGAAATAAGCCCTGAACTGGCAAAAAAAAAGGGAATAATGAACGGGGATAGAGTCAGGATTACATCTGCCCGCGGTAGTATAAAATCATACGCTTTAGTAACTGAAAGGATACAGCCCTTCAATATAAATGGGGAGATACAGGAGATGATTGGGCTGATCTGGCACTTCGGTTTCAGCAGCGACGCGTCTGGAGACATTGCAAACATACTTACACCGCATATTGGAGATCCGAATACTATGATCCCGGAATTTAAGGCATTTCTGGTAGATATAAAAAAGGTATAGAGGAGGCATAAGATTATGGCTATTAAGGCATTTTTTGTTGACACAACAAAATGCACCGGTTGCAGAGCCTGCCAGGTCGCTTGCAAACAGTGGAATAATCTACCCGCTGAAAAAACCGAATTTTTCGGCGGAATAGAGTACACAAACCCAAAGGAGCTTTCTGCTGTAACATATAATCATGTCAAATTTTTTACTATAGACAGACAGATGCCGGAAAAGCCAGTTTGGCAGATAATGCATAAAAAATGTTATCATTGCAAAACTGCAAACTGTATGACCGTATGCCCTCAAAAAGCAATTTCAAAGAGTAACGGCTGGACCATTATAGATCAGAATAAATGCATAGGATGTGGAGCCTGTGAGGAGAAGTGCATCTATAATGTGCCTCATGTCAGCAAAAAAGAGTTTATGGAGTATGGAACTGGAAAAACAATCCAGAAAAACAAATCTTATAAATGTCATGCATGCCTTTTAAACAAAAGAGATACTCCTGCATGTGTCACAGCATGTCCAACAGGCGCTTTAACAATAGATCTAAGGATTGCAATAATTAAGGCGGCAAAAAAAAGGTTAAAAGATGTAAAGGAAGACTTTCCAAAGGCAAGTATTTATGGGATGGATCAGTTTGGAGGACTTAATGTAATAACATTGTTAAAAAATAATCCAAGAAAATATGGATTAGAACTTAATCCAAAACCTATTAAACTAGCTGATTCAAATATAATAAACGATCTTTATACACTGTTATCGCTATTTACATTGGGTCTGCCTTCTCTAAAGAGGGTAGCATACAGAATTGCAAAAACAATTACATCAACTGATAACAGGATGGCATCCTGATATATAGGGGAAGCTGAAAGTTCAACTTAAAATTATACATACCAAACCGTTAAAAAAAAGACAGATGAAATGTTAGATCATAAGAAATTTTTTGAAGAAAAAAAAGGAAGGATCATCAAAGAAGGCGCGCTTACTCCTGATCTAATAGACTTTTATCTATCGATCTTTGAATATCAGTATAAATACTATGATCAATATAAAATGATATCTATCTCCCCAGAGTCCCTTTGGTCCATAGGTATGCCGCTTATAAACAGTGAGAATATCCAATTTAATGAAGAGATAATATCTGCATTACTTCAGGCGCTAACTCCACTTTTGGGGATTATTGAAGAATATAATGACGGAATGAGTTTTGATATTCTTATAGATACAGTCTGCGGTAGCAATGATTTGATAAGGGAATATACCGGCAATCTTCTCAAGGGGGATATAGAAGCGCTTAAGAGAACGGCAGAAATAAATAAGGTTGGTGTTGATGAATTCATATTTATCCTGGTGAA
>JAXHTB010000583.1:0-1851 GCA_034190185.1 Spirochaetota bacterium
TGCTGATGAAGGGATAAATGTATTTAATTTAATTTTTGAGGGCAGGCTAAATAAAGCAAGGGAACAGCTATCGATGATCGTAGGGAGAGATACTCAAGATCTTAATGAAAGCGAGATAATTAGAGCGACAGTTGAGACTGTTGCAGAAAGCGTTGTAGACGGTGTTATATCCCCCATCTTTTATGCTGCTCTTGGAGGGGCGCCTCTTGCTATGGCATATAAAGCAGTAAATACACTGGATTCCATGGTGGGATATAGAAACCAACGACATGAGGAATTAGGATGCTTTTCTGCCAGGCTTGACGATGCCGCTAACTTTATCCCTGCCCGCATTTCAGCGGTATTGATTCCTATAGCTTCACTGTTGATGAGGATGTATTGCATCGGCTCTATTAAGACGATATTACTTGATGGAGGGAAATCTCCAAGTCCGAATTCTGGAATATCACAGGCTGGATTTGCAGGAGCTTTAAAGATACAGTTAGGCGGGGATAATTATTACGAGGGTGTAAAACATTCTAAACCTGTTATCGGTTTTGCTCATAAGGATAGAGAGATTAAGGATATTAAGAGATCGATTTACCTTATGTATGTGGTCTCAACACTGACTTTGTTATCCGCAGTTTTCATGCTGATAATTTTTGATCTATAATGTTGTTATAATTATAGATTGGCATGTGATTTAGCTATCTCATAATTAAAACCTTCAGTACAATTAGAATATAGTTAACTTAAGTATTTTTCGACTTCATCCTTGGTTTTAGGCATATCAGAGGGTAGCACCTCCATTGTTATTGTGGAATTATAGTTCCTGCTTTTTAGTATGGAGAGTATTTGTGGGTAATCGACAACTCCTTCGCCAAGTGCAAGATGAAGGTCATCCTTTACATTTGTGCCTCCATGGTTGTCATGTACATGCACATGTTCAATCATATGGAATAGATTCTGCATAAAACCGAAGCATGTATTTTCTTCATAGATCAGTTCCCCATGACCAATATCCATAGTCATCCTGAGATCAGGGATTGTTTCAAGCGCCATTGAGAAGCTCTCATATCTTTCAGTGAGATTTTCAATACAGAGCATCAATTTTTTATGATTTGCGAATGCCACCATCTCAGATAACAGATCGATTTTTTGTGTTATAAGCTTTTGAGGTGCTCTGCCTACATCTATCCAGAAGTGCATGGTTCCCTTTGTGATACCAAGAAGATGGGAAAGATCAAAGAGTTTCTTCATCTTTGGAACAAACTCATTTTTAAGAGCAGTTGTATCTGTTGGATTGCCTTCATTTGGGAAATGTGCCAGGTAGTATATTCCGTACTTCTCTTTTAGTTCCAATAATTCATCAATCTGCTTTGAAATTTCTTCAGGATCTTCAAGTGATATCTCGGCAAAGGGGTATTTCAGTCTTCCGACTTCGTGAATCTGTTTAATATTATGAGCCCTGCCTCCAATTATAATCATAGGTTCTCCTTTTCGGGTTAAAGGTCTACACCTAATTAGTACCTTAACAATAATATTTGTGTTTTTTTTGGCAAGACTTTTAAAAAATCAGACAGGATTACAGGATAAACGGGATAGGAAAATCCTGTAGATCCGAGTTCCTCATCCGCAGGAATAATTTATGGAATAGTTATATATTACTCTTGTATCATATTATTTAACCACATTCAAATGATAATTCCAGATATTTTTGAAATATATTAATTCATCATGTAAAGCTTTCCAGTTATAGATTCTATCTTACTATTAGAAAATACGACAAAACTAAAGAAAATGTCTTGAAAATAAGAGGTTTTATGTATATTCTAATATATATATTATACATGAGGAATAGCAATATTATGT
>JAXHTB010000584.1:0-1848 GCA_034190185.1 Spirochaetota bacterium
GCTAACCACACCTTTAGCAACAGGAGTATTCAAAAGGTTTCTCTATTTTTTGACAAATTATTAGGAAAATCAGATAACAATGCCTTTGTAAGAGTTACCATACATGTTCCTAAAGGGAAGTCCATAGAAGATACAACCTCTCATTTATTTGCCTTTATCAGGGATTTATATCCTGAGCTCAGGAGATTCTTTCTTTGAAAGTCAAAGATAGTTAGTAAAGATGGATACTAAAATTAAGATCCTATCAATGAATCGAATAAAAATTACTGTACTTTCTATTCTCATTACACTTTTATTTTCTCCTGTTATTCTGGGATTAGTGAAAACATGGGGCACTAATGATGATTACTCTCACGGCTTTTTTGTAATACCGATTTCCCTTTATATGGTATGGCAAAAGCGGAAAAGACTATGTTCATTGCCAATAAAATCTCTATGGATCGGATTCCCCGTTTTTTTTGTTGGAATACTTGGTTATCTCATTTGTTTCACAATCAAATTCCACACAGGCACATATATGTCTATGATCATTATAGTTCTTGGTTTGTTGCTTTTTTTTACCAGTTGGCAACATACCAAAGAGCTTTTTTTACCAGTATTGTTTTTGTTATTTATGTTTCCCATTCCCACTTCTTACTACATTTTAATCACAAATCCACTAAAACTTATGATTACAAAGGTATCAACCCAAATCATCTACTTGACCGGAATCCCTGTATATCGAGATGGCAACTTGCTGTTTTTTGCCAATTCACAATTGGAAGTGGCTGAAGCTTGTAGCGGGGTAAGGTCACTATATTCTTATCTCATGTTGGGTTGTGTCTTTGCTTTGATGAGCCAAAAGCTATCTACCAAAATTGTTCTCATACTATCCGCAATACCATTAGCCATAGTAGTTAATGTGGTGCGAGTGACTGGCACCGGTATACTATCTCATTACTACGGACCTAGCGTTGCTCAGGGGTTCTTTCATGAATTTTCAGGTTTTATTCTTTTTATTTTAGGATTTGTAATGCTCTTTTTCGAATATTTTGTATTAAATCCCAAAACAGATTCAGGATAACCTTATTCCTTATAAATTTTTTGAGTTGACTACAAGACTGCTTCTATGATTATCGAAGAAATAAAAGACTTTTATGCATTTTTAAATTTAGAAAAAGAGTGGAATCTTTTATTAAAAAAATCTTATTCTAGTAGTGTCTTTTTGAGTCATGAATGGCTAAGGTGTTGGTGGGAGGCTTTTGGTAAAGGGAAAGAATTACTTATTCTGCTTTGTAAAGATGAAGACCATGTTTTAGGGGCTTTTCCTTTAATGATTACAAGAGATTCCATTCATGGTTTTCCTGTAAAAAAAATAAGTTTTATTGAAAACAACGAAACTCCACATTGTGGTTTTTTGATTGATAATAAAGCCTCACTTTTGGAAATTGTACACGCATTGTTTGGACATATAGCACTATACAAGAAAAGCTGGGATATCCTAGGGCTAAGAAAAATCCCTGAAGGTAATAAGATAATAGAATTTGTGAGAAACTACCTGGATGACAATGGATATAACTTCATAATAAGAAAATCACTACAATCCCCTATTCTTTATATCAAGACAGATTGGGATACTTTTTATTCTGGAGCAACTCAGCGATTCAAAAAAAGAATACGTTATAGTATTAATAAGCTAAGAAAAGAAGGAAACTTTTTTGTTAACAAAATACAAAAATCTGATGAAATGTCAAGTATGCTGGAAGAAGCTTTTCGGGTAGGGAACTTAAGTTGGAAAGGGAATATAGGAAAATCTATTGGGAACACCCCAGAAAATCGGCACTTTTTCTCTATATTACCCAGTGCGCT
>JAXHTB010000585.1:0-1842 GCA_034190185.1 Spirochaetota bacterium
TTGATGCCATTGTATTTTTCATTATCATTATATTCAAAATCATATTTTTCAAATAAATATGTTAATCCAATAGATAATAAAGGTGATATTGTAACCTGTCTGTAATAATCGTTTCTGTAACGCGCTGAAATGAGTAATGGTATCATTATTAAATATTTGGTCTTTGCATTATCGTCATCACCTCTATAATCATGGTAAAAGTATCCATCGTTCCCATTTAAATAATTAAATCCTATCTCAAGCCCTATATCATACTTTTGATAACTTTCATATCTGCTCACCGTCACTCCTAAGCTATTATCAATTATATCATTAAACCTGCCAATTGGTATGATGAAATTGATATTTGTGGATAATGAGAGTCCAGCATGCGGAATATAAGTGAGGCTTCATACGCATCGGATGAAGTTAATTGAAATAAATACGATGACAAACTTCAGGATTTAAAAGAAAATATAATATGCCACAAATTGGAAAATTATCTAAAGTGGCATATTATATTCATCAAGTGTTACTTTATTCTTGTCAATTCATATAGTCATAAGTAATTAAGTCTTTTTAATTTTTCCAATGTAATACCTCCTTACATATTCTTTTACTTTCTATAATTAATATTCCAAATTTCATGTGATCGTCATAAAAAAAATACAATTTAATTAAAGTTTATTTGATAAATCCAGAATATTACAATTAGATGTTTAACTTATAAAACTGTATTGTTCACAATATTCCTGTCAATGTTGTAATAATCCTCATTAAGACAATTCCATAGATAACAATCTTTTAGAAAATGTAATTCTTCCTTTGATAATTATTCTATATATTATGTAGGGGCGAAAGGCCCTTCGCCCCTACTGGTTTAATCATCTCATTTCTTTTGTTAATCATCCAGTCTTTTATCAACCGAAGTCCTTCTTCAAGATAATCACAGCGGTTCTTGCACTGATTATAAATTTGTTATATTTGATCATTATTTTATTGAAATTATTTTTTTAGTTTGATAGAGTTAATTATTTTCTTGAGAAATAGTAGGTATTTATTCCTTAATGATTCATCACAGGTCAAGATTGGGTTAGTTTGACACTTACTTTTAGAGTTTAATGCAAACTCAATATTCATGGCAATAAGCGGAGGTCATGTTCCGGATTTCACCACGATAGCCGATTTTGTAAGTTCGATAAAAGACGAGATAAAGCCTTGTTTACAGACGTGCTTTTAATATGAAGCGAGTTGGATCTTTTAGGTGGTACGGAGTTTGCTTTAGATGGCTGTAAGATGAGTTCAAACGCATCCAAGTAATGGAGCGGAACATTTTCTGATTTAAGTAAGAAGAAAGAGAAGCTGGAAGAGACAGCATCCTATTTATTAGATAAGCACAGGGAAGCAGATATGAGAGACAGCGGCTTAAATGAAAAGGAATGCGAACGATTGAAAAGTCAAATAGAAAAGATAGAGAAGAAGGCGGAGAAGATAGAGAAATTTCTTGCTGAGAATAGTCCCAAGTCGAAAAGTCGTCTTGGCGAGCGTCAGTGCAATATAACAGATAATGAGAGTACGAAGATAAAGACATCCCGTGGGATGCTACAGGGGTACAACGGGATGGCGATAAGTGATTCCAAGAATCAGATAATATTAGAAGCTGAGGCCTTTGGCAATGGTCAGGAACAAGGACTACTGAAGCCGATGATTGAAGGTGCAAAGGAAAACGCGAATTCTATAGGTCGAGGTGAAGATTATTTAGAGGGGAAAATATTGATATCTGACACAGGTTCATTTAGCGAAGATAATCTTAAATATTTAGCTGGAGAGAAAATAGATGCTTATATACCTGATCAGCAATTC
>JAXHTB010000586.1:0-1840 GCA_034190185.1 Spirochaetota bacterium
CAGCTTTTAAGGCTGTACTTTCAATTTCTTTTTTTATATTGATGAAATTTTCATAGATATTCATTTTAAAAAACTGTAAACTTATTCAATATTACTAATTTTACTACTTTAAGTTCATTATCAATATAGATATAGATAATGAACTATTTTATAACCTCCTCCAAAACTACAATTAAGCTGAAATTATTGATTTAATTATATAAATATAATTAAATAAAACATAATGTTTAGTAAAATTACATTGTATTAATTTTTAATATCTACTAATTCATTTTTAATGTTTTAATATTTGAAAGTCAATTATCTTTTTTTTTGTTTAGTAAAATAATTTATAACATCTTATAAAGGTTGTAAATAAATATGATCATATTCCTTAATTCATATAAAAAATCATATAATGAGGGATAAATTTTGTTTAAATTGTAGAATTAATTATAGTTTACAATTTATAAGTATTCTGAATCGATCCAAAAGGATTTCTATTGAGTTTTTTTAAAAAGAATACGGAAGTCCAACTGATTTGAGAAAAAAATATTAGTTCTCAATAAATAGCATGAGAAGCTGCTTAATCCCTGCGACTAAAGAGATTGCCTGTCTCTTATTGAGTAGTTAAAATAAGTATAGGATTATAACTATAATATTTCGATTTATGATGTTAAATGAAAATATTCTTGACTAATTTCAATATTCTGAACTATAATTGTATATTCAAAATTTATTTTCAACAATAAAATCGTTGGAGGTTAAATATGGCAGAAAATGGTTTCAATTTCCAGAAGTTAATTGCAGATACAAAAAGTGTTCTTCTGAGTCCTAAGGAATATTTTGTTTCAATGGAAAAAGAAGGTGGATATGTTGAGCCTGTAATCAAAGCAGTAATATATGGCCTAGTTGGAGGGATAATAAGTTTTATCTGGGGCATTCTGGGACTTAGTGCACTCGGAGCTGTAATTGGTGTCATTACAATAATTCTTACACCAATATATGCACTGATTGGTATTTTTATAGGCGGTGTTATCCTGCTTGTCATATCAGCAATCTGCAGTGGCGACACAAACTATGAAACAAATGTAAGGGTTGCTGCTTCCCTCTCAGCTCTTACACCAGTGTATGCTTTATTAGGATTTACTTACGGCATTAATCTTACTCTTGGATCTATTATCTCATTAATTATTGCACTTTATGGTATCTGGCTTCTTTACAATGCTCTTATCCATGCTCTAAACTGCAAAGAATCGATCGCGAAGATAATTTCAATAATTCTTGCAATTCTACCGGTTATATTTATTCTAAGCACATTAGTATGTGTTAAGACTACATCTCTAGTATCTGAAAAATATATTGAGCAGATGCAGAAATCTGGAGAGGAAATGAAGGCAACTGAAAAAAAGATGAAAGAAATGATGGAAGAACTTACTAAAAAAAAGAGATCCGAATAAACTGTTAATAATTAATATTTATATAAATTTAGCAAGTAAAAATGATTTAAGAAGCAATGCATGGAAGAAAATCAGACAGTGCAATATAAACTCGATTGTTAAAATTTTTAGCTACAGATATACACGGATTGTCACTGACTGTTCGTACGGCTTGATTGCATGAAATAATACCGTAATTCTATAGGGAAAGTCAGTGTTTTATCCGTGTTAATCCGTGGCTAGAAAACACACTTTTTAATTTCTGAAAATGGTTTGAGCTTACACTTGAGGTTTTTCCCTTTGGCATGATATTCCATTAAATTTGTCTTTTTAATGTTCTTCCCACATAGCACTTCTTAAAAAAATAATTCTTAAATGATCTTTCCAGTTGATGATTTTTGTCGAAAAGCAAGTAATTAACC
>JAXHTB010000587.1:0-1840 GCA_034190185.1 Spirochaetota bacterium
GATTTATTGATATTTAAACTTGGAGTGGAAAATGAAAAAAAGACTAAGAGTAATTGGCGGAGTTGCAGCAGGACCTGCATCTGCAAGTAGAGCGCGCAGAATTGATCCGGATTTAGATATTGTCATATATGAGAAGGGTCCATTTATATCGTATGGTGCGTGTAATGAACCTTATTACATAGCTGGCTGGATAGATGATTACAGGAAGTTTATAGCCCGCACTCCTGATGAATTCAAAACAAAGATGAATATTATGGTTAAAACAGATCATGAAGTAAAAAAAATTGATCCTAAAGCTGGGAAACTGACAATAATTAATAATAATGACGGAACTGTCTTTGATGATCCTTACGATAAGTTAATAATTGCAACAGGTACAGAGACAATTGAGATTTCGGTTCCTGGTACAGATCTACCAGGTGTTTTTCGAATGAAAGAGATGAGTCATGCCATTGCTATGAAGGAGTATATAGAATCGCAGAAACCTAAAAAGGTAGTGACTATAGGAGCAGGATTTATTGCCCTTGAGATGGCTGAGGCTTTTAAGGAACTTGGAATGGAAAATGTAGTTATTCACAAAGGGGAAACCCCTGTTGGTAGGCTTGATGATGATATTTCACAAATTATTATTGATGAAATGAGAAATCAAAACATTGAATTTTTAACATCAGTTGATCTTCTGGGTATTAAGTCTTCAGAGAATCGCCTAATTGTTCAGACTTCTAAAGGAGATATTAAAGCAGATATGGTTTTGATTGCCATTGGAGTCAGACCAAATGTAAGCATTGCTGAGGAAGCTGGTATTGAGATTGGGAAAACAGGGGCGATTCATGTAAATGAAAGGCAGGAAACAAATATTACAGATATATTTGCTGCAGGAGACTGCTGTGAAGTAATCAACAGAGTGGGCAATCATTATGTAAATATTCCATTAGGAGATATTTCAAATAGACAGGGATGGGTAGCAGGTGAAAATGCTGCTGGTGGAGATTCAACATACCCTGGAGTTCTTGGTTCTGCACATTTTAAATTTTGCAATCTTGAGATTGGATTTACTGGGTTAAGCGCAAGAGAGGCTGATAATTTAAATATTAAAACAAGATCATATATCACAAAAGCGCCTTCTAAAGCTGAAGCTATGCCAGGAGCTTCGCCAATTACTATTAAGCTGCTTATCAATGAGGATACATCCGAGCTCCTGGGAGCGCAAATGGCTGGGAATAATGGTGTGGCGCACAGAATAAATACACTTGCAACAGCTCTTTATAATAAGATGACAATTGATGAAATTGCAAATATCGATTTTGCTTATGCTCCTCCATTTTCTCCTGTAATTGATCCTATTTTAAGAACTGCAAGAGGAGCTGTAAAGGATTTGAGTAAATAAAATAATTATTTACAGAAGGTGATTATGAATAGATTAAAGACTTTATCAAAAACGAGAACTTTGTTGTTGGCGCTAATATTCATTGCAATTGCCTTTCTCTCATGTATCAGAGGTAATTCGAGCTCAAAAATAGAAAAAAATGTTAAGAGTATTAAAAATGTAAATGAGTTAAAGGATGTAATTAAATCTGCTGGTGATAAACTAGTATTAATTGATCTTTATGCTGATTGGTGTATCCCTTGTAAAAAATTATCTCCTTTGTTGGCTAATTTGTCAGAGATATTTAAAGAGAGTGTTTTATTTTACAAGATTGATATCGATAAAAATCCAGGAATTGCGCAGTTATTTAAAGTAGCCGGTATACCCCTTGTAATATTTATCAAAAATCAGGCTGTAGTTTATGCATTACAAGGTCTTGCTTCTGAGAATGAATATATTAGAATTATTAAAAGA
>JAXHTB010000588.1:0-1840 GCA_034190185.1 Spirochaetota bacterium
CCTGGGTGGATGCGCAGCAGTCGAAGAGGCAGCGAAGAATGCTGGTCACGACGTAACCGTTCCCTTTACACCTGGACGCACAGATGCATCCCAGGAGAAAACCGACGAGGTATCATTCGCCGTACTCGAACCTGCTGCAGATGGATTTCGCAACTACCTCAAAACCAAATACTCTGTAACAGCAGAGGAACTCTTGCTTGATCAGGCACAACTGCTGACGCTGACTGCCCCTGAGATGACGGTTCTTATTGGCGGTATGCGAGTCCTGAATGCCAACTTCGAACAGTCCCAACAAGGTGTCTTCACCAAACGGCCTGAGACGCTCACCAATGACTTTTTCGTGAATCTGCTCGACATGAATACGGAATGGAAACCAATCACTGACGACGACAACGTGTTCGAGGGTCGTGATTGCAAGAGCGGCGAATTAAAGTGGACCGCCACTCGTGTAGACCTAATCTTTGGTTCGAACTCCCAACTCCGGGCCTTGGCAGAAGTCTATGGATGTGAGGACTCTCATGAAAAATTCCTGCACGACTTTGTAGCGGTGTGGAACAAAGTAATGAACCTTGACCGTTTCGACCTTGTCTGATCTAAGCATAAATGTATTCGGGGTTTCTGACAGGCTGTAAAAACAGTCAGCTAGCAGATGCCCCGGATATCGCTGCTGAACACTGAAACATTGTACTGGATGTTAAGCACACTTAACAATACACTGCGGATTACTATCCGCTATTATAATACGAAAAATTCAACCCTAAATATGCATAATGCATAAGCTTACATTATGCCTTTGCCACAGGAATGTCGCTCCACCGGGTAGTATACTGTGGTGAAAGATATTCTCTTTTCATATTCCACGGCTGTTTAGTGTTGTAAATGGCAACCGTTTTTACCCCCTAGGGGGTAAAAACGGTTGCCATTTACAGCGGAGCTATTGCCAAAAGTTGTGGATCGATGTTATACACAATCGACTCGAGTCCGCGAATTTTTGATATTTCCAAATATAGTTATCATATCCTTATATCCTCCTATTTAAATAGGTTATGGAAATAACGTGATTAATTTTCAATATCAATTTTTTCGCAAACCTATTTTGATTGAGTATATTTTATCCATCAGTAGAATATGCATTCTAAGCTACTTGCTTCAAGATATCATGTCTGAAGGTTTTATCCTATAAAACTAATGTTATCATTTCATAATCTTTTAATTTATGTCAGTTTCTTTTCAGACTCCATAATCAATAGACTTATTGCAAAACTTAACTTATAATTTAATTTTTGGATTTGTCCATTATAGAACATACATGATATCGTTTGGTGTTATAATAATCGACAAAATTTTTAATAGCTCTTTTAGCTTCTTCATAATATGAAGAACTGTTTGGCCTTAACGATCCCTGACGAATTATGCCAAACAACCTCTCTACCTTGCCATACGTCTCAGGATGCTTTCTTCTATCCGGTACATTAATACACTCATTTTAAAAAAGAATTCGTTTAAAATCAAGGCTGATATATTGGGATCCATTATCATGGATAATAATTTGAATTGCACCACTATAATTATCCAAAGTCCTCTGAGTGAATAATTCTACAGATTTACTTATCATATCTGTCATAAGATCATAGTTCAATATATATCTTGAAAATCCATCAAGCATGAATATCAAATAGTATTTAAATATTTAGCATAAGTCCAATCCTGTATGCAGTTTCATTTATATCGTATTCCAGTTGGGATTCAGCATACCCATGATAAAACTGCAGGCATATAGCTGGGTGCGCTCCCAGTATGTTTAACCGAATTATAAAAAGAGCCTCCTGACCACCCTTTG
>JAXHTB010000589.1:0-1838 GCA_034190185.1 Spirochaetota bacterium
CCCTGTTCCAACGCCTATCCCCAATCCTTATATCGGCCTGCTTAAGGAGGAACTCTCCACTGATGTCACGTGCAACAACAGGGCAGTTGGCACTAAAGGCAGCAAGTCCAAGCCTGCGGGTCCCGGTCACATAATCATGCCTCCGGGCACATCCTTTCAGAAGCAGCCCAGCAACGAAGGTGAGGTCACCCTGGGAACTGTTCCCTCTGTCAAGGTGAACGGCAAGGAGGTTGCTGTTCTCGGCTCCAAGGTGAAGACATGCGCAGACCCTGCAGACATGGAGAATTGCTCCATTTTTGCATTAGGCGCTGCTGTGCCCCTGCCGATCAAGCTGCCAGGCATGGACGAAGATGAGTTCAAACGCTGGGGCGGCACAGTCTTTAATACAAGGAATCCCTATGCAAGCAAGGAAGCTACAGAAAGATCTAAGAATCCGCGAATATTGAGCGCGCCCATGTGGGACAGAGCTACTGCCACAGTTGGTGAAGAAGTCACTCTGTCAGTCAATGTCACCAACCAGTACCAAGGAGCTAATGTCTACTTTACTATCTGGAAAGATGGCGCAGACAGGGACAAGGATATGCCTGTGGGTAAGGTCTATGGACATCACGACAATGGAAAGGCTGAGGCTAAGTGGAGATATATGCACATTGAAGACCCTGAAAACCCTACAACTGAGAAGCCAAAGTTTATCTTCACTGCTAAGTCCTTTAAATGCAAAGAGGTGAAGAGCGGTAGTATTGAGATAGGAAGGATTATTGAGACGGTAGCCACCGATGATTATGGGAATATATTAAAAGATCATGATTGTGCATTCCAGTTCGATAATGGAGAGATTATTAAAGTTAAATCGGACTCTGAGGGAAAAGCAAAAGTTGAAGATGCTCCCTTCTGTGGATATTCGTTAATTCGATAAGGAAAGTTAAGAATTATGCCGCCATCAAAATTTCCATTACCAGATTTTGATAGTTTTGTACCTTCATCAGGAAGTAATTATTATTATACAACTGGAAAAGAGGACATTAACTTATGGAAGATAATATCTGAGGTATATGGGAATGGCCATTTTGAGGATGCTCTTCCAGTTATAAAGGAGAGTATAAAGGCAGATGCAGAATCAATATACCAACTGTTAAACCATTTTAAAGAGAAGATAAAATCGTATTTATCTTTTCCAAAAAATAAAGTGTTCTGTCCGGGATTACTATTCAATACTAAAACTAATAAATTGGTAGGTGTGATTGTTTATATAGACTCTGTTTTATTTAAGGAGTTGCGAACAATAGGCAGTTTTTTCGGCAAGGATGAAGAGACAATAAGGATATCGAATGCCATTCCTGATATTAACAAGATAAAAGAGGGGGAAGAGATACATCTCTATTTTAGTGTAGTAATGGGTACGAATAAAGATGTAGTAAAGTTCCCTGGCGCATATTATCAAATAAAAGGGAAGATTGATGTTGATTTAGACAATATTCAGGAAGACAAAAGGGGTGATTATTATAATAGTATAAATATATACGTTGAAGGGGATGGAGAGAGGCTCGATTTATATCCAGATGACAATTTTTCACTACCAATACCTGAGAATGCTGTTATTCATCCTTACGGATTCGATGGTCAATTTTCATTAGGATATCGCCTGCCAAAGAAGTATAATGATTTAAAATTAAAGATAGATATACCATTAGCAGATCAATCAATTGAGATTCCTTTATGCGAAAAGGATATAGGCATTACTGGATTGATTTCCGTAAGGAGAATTTATGTTTATATAGTGGATACTAAGAATGATAAAAGACTTACATCGTGTAAAAATTATGAGATAAAGTATAGGA
>JAXHTB010000059.1:0-13586 GCA_034190185.1 Spirochaetota bacterium
AAAATCCAAAAATTCCAACAGGCTCTTTATGCCTACAAAAGATATATGGAACATTTCCCTGACACAAAATTTTCAAGTGTTGCAATGGACAGAATAAAAGCAATTGAAACCGGAACTGCAGATTTAGATTTCGTTGATGAAATGGGATTAGAAGATGCAGGAAAACAAGAAGAAGCAGTTGTAGATGAGGATGTTGATCTTACCGATTTCAGTATTGATGATGACTCAGAAGATGGAATAGATAACGATATAGGATCAAACAAAAAATCTCCTATTGCTGGAGAGATTGATGAATTCTTTTCTGATGATACCGATTTTTCATTTGATGAACCGGAAGCAGAAGAAAATGGAAAAGCTGTAAATAATATAGCTGAAAATTATTATAATGCGGTAAGCCTCTTTTCTCAGGAAAAATATGGCGAAGCGCTTGATCTGTATGAACAAATATTAAAAATTAAAACCTTAAAAGACGAATCAGAGCGCAAGATATTTGAAAAAGCAAATTTTGAAATCGGCAGAATATATTTGAAGCTCGGAAAGTATAATGAAGCGTTCAAATCACTATCTGACATGATAAAAAAATTCCCCAAATCTGATAATATGAAGAATGCTTTACTGCATATTGGAATGACATTTGAGTTGGCCCAAAAGCACGATAAAGCCATTTCGTATTATAATAAGGTTATATCAATTGAGCCAAGAGATGAGATTACTAATCAGGCAATGAAAAGGCTAAAAAATATAAAAAAATAAATGGATAGCAAAAGTAATTACTATGAGTTTAATGGGATTAGATGAGCAACTTTTTGATAAATTCGGAGTTGAATATTCTCCGAAAGAGATAATATTTTGCGAATTTGAACCTGGAAATGAATTCTATTTTGTACAATCCGGTAAGGTTGAGATTGTAAAAATTATCAATAATACAGAAAAGACGCTTGATATTCTTGAACTAGGTGATGTCTTTGGCGAAATGGCAATACTGGAAGAAGCCCCAAGATCAGCATCTGCAATAGCAATGACTCATGTAAAACTTCTAAGATTTCATAGGGATAATTTCGAAGCGCTTCTTCAAGGAAATCCACAATTGGCTTTTAAACTCCTTGTAGTTTTTTCAAAAAGAATCTACGATGCAAAGAGAAGGCTTAAAATTTTATTGTTAGAAGAGCCTCAGCTTAAAGTTATGGATGTAATGAATATGCTTGCTGAAGCAGACCCGCACCTTGATCTTCAGGAAGAGATAACATTAAAGGTAACGCAACAGGAGATCGCTAACTGGGCAGGCGCAAATATGAATGATGTGCAAAAAGTCTTGACTCATTTAAACCAGTTAGGCAAGATTGAACTATTTAACGACAAAATTGTTGTAAAAAATATTAAAGATTTTCAACGTGTTGTAAATACAAGGCGAAAAAATATGAATACTTAAAAATGCTCCCGTAGCTCAGGCGGATAGAGCAGTAGTTTCCTAAACTATGTGCCAGAGGTTCGAGTCCTCTCGGGAGCGAAAAAAATGACATTTTTTTGCATAAATGTAAAAAATAAGCGGTTTATACCGCTATTTTTTATTGTATCACACAGAAATCTACTAATTATTTTTCTCAAGCGGTTAATCCGCTTTCAAAAGGTGGAATAAAATGGAAGACATGCTTTTAGAGCTTCAAAAAAGGATAAAAGAGCTTGAACTTGAAATGATAAATCCAGAGATTATTTCAGATCAGCAGAGATTCAAAACAGTTAAAAAGGAATACTCCAGTATTATTCCAATTGTAAAAAAATATGAGGAGAGGATAAAACTTGTTGATGAATTAAATGGCGCTACAGACCTCCTGAATGATGAGAAAGATGTTGAAATGAAAGAACTTCTAGTTTCTGAAATTGCAGAATTAAGGGATAAAATCGATAATATAGATGAAGAGCTAGTAGTAATGCTTCTCCCAAAAGATCCAAATAGCGGAAAGGATATAATTATGGAGATTCGCGCAGGTACAGGTGGTGATGAGGCATCACTTTTTGCTGCTGATCTGCTAAGAATGTATACACGCTATGCTGATTCCGAGGGATGGGGGATTGATATTATATATGCAAATCCTACTGGAATAGATGGATATAAAGAAATTATCTTATCACTCAGATCAGAGTATGCTTTTGATAATCTAAAGTTTGAATCAGGAGTGCATAGGGTGCAAAGAATTCCATCGACTGAATCAAGCGGTAGGATTCACACCTCAGCAGTAACTGTTGCTGTGCTTGCTGAAGCTGAGGAAAGTGAGCTAATGATAAATCCTGATGAGATTCGAGTTGATGTATATCGCTCATCTGGCCATGGGGGACAATCTGTTAATACTACAGACTCAGCAGTTAGAATCACACATATACCAACAGGAATAGTGGTAACATGCCAGGATGAAAAATCACAGCACAAGAACAAGGCAAAAGCGATAAGAGTGTTAAGAGCCAGATTGATGGAAAGAATTAAAAATGAGAAGATGAAAAATGAATCTCAATTACGACGATCTCAAATTGGTTCCGGCGATAGAAGTGAAAAGATAAGAACTTATAACTTCCCGCAGTCAAGGGTTACAGATCATAGAATTGGACTAACCCTCTATTCTTTAGAAGATATTTTAGGCGGAGCCCTTAACTTAATTATTGAACCTCTGAAAAAAAGCGAAACTGAACTTCAACTACAAAGCGCAAAAAAATAAAAGGCATCATGATCTCATGAGGGATCAGTTTGCTAAAAACCGTTTTATAAAACAACCAATGACAATTTCTGAACTTCTTAAAGAAGTAGTGCCGCTATTAAAAGTCGCTGGCATTGAGAATCCTGAACTTGACTCTGAGTTGATCATCTCATCTATTCTTAATATTCAAAGATACAAAGTTCTCATCGATAAGGATAGAGAATTATCATACAATAATATAGAGAAGATAAATAAACTTATTGAGAGAAGGATCAAGGGTGAACCTGTTGGTTATCTGATTGGCAAGAAGGAATTCTATTCGCTTGAATTTTCTGTTAACCATTCAGTTCTAATTCCTCGTCCTGAAACAGAATTTCTAGTAGATATGGCAATATATCATGCTCAAAGCGGCGCTCAAGTATTGGATATTGGAACTGGATCAGGGGCAATAGCAATTGCGTTAAAATACAACAGATCAGATCTAAATATATTTGCATCTGATATATCAAAAAGAGCATTGAAAGTTGCCCAAAAAAACGCAAATACTATTCTAAAGAATAACTCAATAATATTTAAAAAGAGCGATCTATTTTCTTCATTTGATGGCATGAGATTTGATATAATTGTTACAAATCCACCCTATATCGACAGTACTGCAAAAGGGACACTACAGAAGGAAATATCTTATGAGCCTAGTATCGCTCTGTTTGCTGATGATAATGGCAAAGAGATAATTAACAGGATTGTTTTAGATAGCGCTAATTATCTAAATAATAACGGCCTGTTGATCATTGAGATTGGTTCTGAAATGAAAGATCATATAATTAAACTTGGACAAGGAAATAATTTTTCAGTGTCTGTTATTAACGATTATGCAGGTCTTCCAAGGGTTGCAATCCTTAAGAATGACAGAGAAAAATTATCATTAAGCTGCAAAAAGATTTATTAAGGTCTAAACATATTAAAATTTGCAATTAGTTATTAAATTCCTTTACTATAGATCAATCTCAATATATTAAAGATCGTTTTTACACCAATTTGAATTTATAACATAATAAAAAAAATAAAAAAATATTTGTATTTTTATTGTTTTATGATATAAATATATAGCTTGACTTTATAAGCTCTAACACTTCTAAATGAGTGATAGGTTTTATATAACTATATCTTACTGCATCGGGATTTTTAAAAATTAGATGAACGTGATTTTGGAAATTTTCATATTTATGCAGCAAAATAATCCACGGATGGCTTATTTTATCCTAACTGAACATGGATATATTAAAACTCATAAAAATAATTTTTTACTGCATTAGAATTTCAAAATAATTAAATGGAAGTAATTTATCAATTAATTTAAATTTGCAGTATAAAATAACCTTCGGAAGTATTGTTTAAATTTTTCTATAAAACATATTACATATTAATGTTGTACTCCCAGCAACTCTACATTATTAATGATATCAGCTTTGCTTAACCGCATACTAGTAATTTAGATATAATGTTTTTATTTTCTATATGAATTCCTATCTTAACTATACCTTTAGAATAAATAAAATTTTTATATTCGGAGAATAATGATATGATACATGAAAAAGATGAATATTTACATGAATACAAAAGAAACAAGGATTGGAAAGAGTCAATAGATATCAATTTCGTGGATAAAAAGAACAACACATTCGGTTCTGTTGAAATAAATTATTATTATACTAAACAAAAAACTGAATTTATATGTTTGCTGATCGTAAATGATAAGATCTATAAACATAAAACCGAAACTAACATCGTTCAATACAAAGGGAAAAAAATAGCGAACAAGACATTTGAATATAAAATAAACAAACCTATGGAGAACTTTGATTTAAAATTCAGTAATGAATCTTTACAGGCAAAATTAAAAATATTTGGACTATGTCCTGTACATCTTTTCCCTACAAATATTGGAGATAACTCTGATCAGTCAGTAATTCTACAAGATATTACGCTTTGGAACCAATATGAACAGAGATGCAGGATTACAGGTGATATTACTATCAAAAATGGAGAGGACAAAGGACTAACTAAAAAAATCGAATGCTTTGGACAGCGTGAACACTCATGGGGAAGAAGATTGACAGATAGAATGAACTGTCAGAGCAGATTGTCGATTCAATTCCGAGATATGGCTATGATAGTAAATTATTTTGAGATTGATGGACATACCATCTCAAGCGGGGTAATTACAAGGAAAAGGGGCAATATTCCCATTCAGTGTTCTAATTTGGAATCGATATCTATCAGCAAGGACAATATGAATCCAATTTCCACAGAATTCTCATATAAAGATGCCCAGAATGATGTAGATCTAATAGTCTCTAAGACACTTCATACAATCCCTATTCAGCTTTCAAAAAATATGAGAAATACACACAAAAAATTTAAAAATTTTTCTGAATTTACAATTATTGGCATTAACAAAAAAGGAATAGGTATGGAATACCTGTATACCCCAATTGAAAAATTGGAGAACATGGAATAGATATGGTAACCTTTTTTTCTATACTAAAAGATATAAAACCTTTTTTATACATTCTAGGTTCCCTTCTATTATTCAACATTTTTTTCAACTTAAATTACGACTGGTACGGCATATCACTTATTGTCAGGATATATCTCTTTATTTTCTCATTTTATCTGATTTTTTCCTTTACTTCACTTAATAAAAACATTCTTAAGCAAGAATATATAAATAAATTTGGCAATAAAGGCGAGCTTATACTTTTTCTTGAAACACGGATCATGCCTTTTTTACTAATTTATTTAATAACTTTCATCTTTACACTTATCGATTACCTAAGAATACCCAACTGGCCATGGAAGCCTATTATCAGCCTTCTTAATGGAAGATATTCGAATCTTATAATATATTCGCTAATACTACTCCTAATACTAAAACTAAGAAAAAAACCCAATATTACTATACCATTGTTATTGTTTATTTCTATTTTATATTTCATACTGGACAAAACATTTTACTCTCTGGCAACAACAGGAACAACAATCTCAATTATTAAAATATCAAAATTATTTATTTTCTTTTCTTTCGCCTTTTTCGAATTCTTCAGAAAAATATCAAAATCTCTTATTTATTCAATATTAATAAGCTGCCTAACATATTTTTCAACAATCGGATTTTATAGTGCTGTTTATAAATATTCCGATGAAATCTCATATCAAAGAAAAGACTCAGCATTGCAATTGCTTAGATGTGGATATTTATTTCCATTAAATGAACTAAAAAAAATAGCAACTGAAAAAAAAGATTATGATCTCTTTAACAAGCTATTGCGTTATTCTAAAAAATATAATTTTATAATAGACTATGAAAATCGGGATTGGGAAAAACTCTTGTTCTCAGGTTCAATAAAAAATGCAGATATAATATCTGAATATATTTTAGATAAAAACATGGATCAGCTTCATATAAAAATTATGTTTTATTCTTTTGATAAGTCACAGGAAGCGGGAGAACATCCTGAGAATGCCAAGAATTTCATTAAGCTTGCTTCAAAACATCTTAATGGTCATGAAAACGATTTAATACAGAAAATACATAATTCAAATAAACGCTTTAAGCTTTGGGGGATAGCTGTACTTGCTGAACATAGGAGTATAAAATCGATTCCTCTTCTCCTTGAATTGCTTTCAAATATGGATATAAATATATCAAAATCCGCATATACTGCCCTAAAACAGATAACAGGTATCGATCCCAGCGCTGAAAACAATAAGAAAATAAATGATATTCACTGTATTTTAAAGTTTAGAGAATATTATTTCCTACATCGCAATATAATCTAATAGGACAGTCAAAACAGGAAGGATTTCTTGCTTTGCATAGCTCTCTTCCATGACTTATAAAAAGTTGATGAACCTTTACCCAATCCTTCTCTGGCAAAATAGTAGTCATTGCCATCTCTACATCATATCGATTATTTGAATTTATATATCCAATCCTATTTGCAACCCTATGAACATGGGTATCAACTGCAAAAGCAGAACACCCAAAACCAACTGATAGTATTACATTTGCTGACTTTCTGCCAATTCCAGTAAGCTTAATCAACTCCTTAAAGTTATCTGGGATCTCTCCTTTGTGATTGTTAATAACCTCTTTTGATAGATTAACAATATATCTTGCTTTGCTCTTATAAAGACCTATACTTCTTATTATATCCTCCACATCTGATAGATCAGCATCAGCAAGACTCTTTAAATCAGGATATCTGTTAAAAAGTTCACCTGAAACTGAATTTACTTGCTTGTCAGTTGTCTGTGCAGATAAAACTACCGAGATAACAAGTTCATATATATTTTTAAATCTTAGCTCTATTTTCGGTTGGCCATAATAGTTTTGCAGCTCTTTTATTATCTTAATAGATCTATCTTTAGTCATACAAGTTTTACTCAGTATATTATATTGCAGATTCAAACTTATTTTAGAAAATAAAATCATAAGCAAAGGTTGCAAGGATTAGAAATAATTCGCAAGGAGATATTAAGATCCACTTATAGTAAAGCCGGATTCAGGTTTGCAACCACTACATCTATATGATCCCCTCTATATTAGTATTCCTATATACAGAGAGCCTTGTTATATTGCAAAGTAAAAATATATTTTTTTGATTGACTAATTAGACCTTACAAACATATTTAGAACAAATCTATACCTCAAAGAAGAGGCATTTTTAATGATAGACACAAAACTACTAGAAATACTTGCTTGCCCAGCTTGCAAGGGTGATGTTGTATATGACACCCGTAACGAAAAACTAATATGCGATCAATGCAAAAGGAAATATCCAGTAAAAGATGGTATTCCTGTAATGCTTATAGATGAAGCTGAGACTGAATAATCATATTAAATATTCATCTTATAAGCTCTTTCTCATTGGTTACATGTATGATTGAAAGGTTCGTGGATTCAAGTGTATTATAATAGTATATTATTATAGTTCTCTACAACCCTTGAATCCCGAGATTATTGAATTATATAACGCCGAAAGCGTTAATTTTATACTAACAGGCAGATTATGTTCGACTCGAGATCTAAATTTGTTAAGATATTTGGTTATATAATCATCGGTTTTTTTACATTAATAATTATTATTTCCTTTGGAATGCCAGATTTTTTATCGAGAATTGGCATGGACCAAAACATTGTTGCAGTAGTTAATGGTGAAAAATTACAATATCTTGACTACCTGAAATACAGGGATAATTTTGCTCGAAGATTAAAAAATGCCAACAGTAAAGAGATACAAAGATATATTCTAAATCTTTATATAAGATATAGATTACAGCTTCAAATGGCAAAAGAGTATGAAATAAAGGTTTCAAAAGAAAGTGTTAAAAGATATATAAGGAATATTCCAGCATTTAAGAACGAAAAGGGCAAATTTAATATTGATTATCTTAAAAGATATATGAATTATTATCACTATAACCTATCCGGGTTCAATAGTATGATCATGGAAGAACTAATAATTAATAAAATGATGGAGATGATAAATGTTACAACAGGTGTGTCCCCAGAAGAGGTGAACAATGAATACATTATCCAAAAATCAAAGATACAAATTAAATATTGCTTCTTATCCACAAAGGATTTAAAAAAAAGATATAAAAAAAGAATATCTGTAAGTGATAAAGAAATAGATGAAGAAATGAAGAAGAACAGGGGAGAGGTAAAAGATCCCAAAACAGATAGGAAAAGGATTAAAAAAAAGTTAGAGAATAAGAAATTTCAAGATATTAAGAAAAAACTTATAGACACAATTAATGATCTTGCTGTAAAAAACAAATCTTTTAGTACAGCAGCAACAAGACTTGGAGGTAAGGTTTTAACATCAAAAGTTTTCAGAATCGGTGAACCAGTAAAAGAAAACAGTAAAAAGGGTAAAATTATACATTCTATAAATAATTCCACTATATTCAGAGATGAATGTCTGTTGTTAGATTCAGGAAAAACTTCTAAGGTAATAAATTCATTTGAAGGACTATATATCTTTACACCATTAAAAAAAATTATAAGTTTAAAAAAACCTTCTCCTCTAGACTTCGATAGGATTCAAAGAAAATTAGAGTCAGAAAAATCTAATGCTATTTATTCATCAATAATGTCTTCATATTCTGATAAATCAATAATAATAAAAAATCCGAAATTTAATTGATTAAAAATTAATATCTGTTATAATAATAATTCAATTCGATATAGTAAACCTATTAAAAATTTTAATAATAGTGTTGTTCTAGCTAATTCTTGTTACATTTATTGTAAAAAAGTATATTTACAAACTAAAGATAAAGAGAATAAATAATTTTTGTCTTTACTTAACTATTTGGACCCTTTACTGCTAAGCGCCAAATCTTGCAAAACCTATTAAAATGAGATAAAGAGAGGCCAATATGGGCACAAACATAAACGCTGAGTATATTAATCCCTTTTTGGAGGCTGCAATATCAGTTTTTAAAACGATAGTTGGTGTTTCATTAAAAAGAGGGAAGCTGGCCATGAAGAATCATCCTGAACCAACTATGGATGTTGCAATAATAATAGGTATTACTGGGGATATTCAAGGTGTAGTAGTATATAGTATGAGCATTGACATGGTGTATAAGATTGCAGAGATCTTATCACCAGGGTTAAGCAAGGAGCAGATAAAGGAAGAGTATAAAGATATTGTTGGTGAACTTGCTAATATGATTACTGGAAATGCAATGAATCTTTTTTCAAATATAAATAAGGGGGTTGAAGTTACTACTCCGACTGTAATTAGTGGCAAAGATTTCTCGATCACTGCGGTTCAGCAAACAACTCTGGTTGTTAATCTTTCTAGTCCACACGGAACATTAGAGATGAATATCGCCTTAAAATAATTTTACCCTATTAAAATGACTTCATGGATCTTTGATCGTATCTTGGAAAAAATAAACACTAAATCCTTCTGTATTACACAATAATATTCATAGCAACCAACTAACATAATACAATAATAACTTAAATCATTTTGCTATAAGCTCATGCTGATTATTAGCGCCAAGTATCAGCGTTAACTTATGTTTAAATGATTAAAATTAATGTCTAAAATAAATTAACTCAATATGATTCAAGTCTCTAATAACGCTTTCCTTTAAAGGAGAATTCCAAAAATTCGGAAAGCTTTTATCCGCTGCTTTTTTTAAGAAAACCTTATAGATTTGCCAGGCAGTCTCATAGTCTTTTAACACAGGGTCCTTTTCAAAAACCTTTCCAATAAGAAAATATGCATCGTCAACAGTTTCCCTGTCCGGATACTCTTTTATAATTTTCATAAAAGTATCTAATGCTTGATTGCCCTTTTTCCCCTTAATTAAAATATTCCCAAGAGAGATAAGGGCATCATCTGCAAGATAGTGATCTGGGAATTGTGATGAAATCCTACTGTAATATTCAATCGCTTTAGAAGAGTTGAGACTGTTATTTTCAATTATAGCCTTATAATATAAGGCAGAAGGAAGCTCTCCTGAGTCTTCACCAATATCATTAAGTTCTTTTAAAGCCACATTATTTTTTCCTAATTTCAGATACACCCTTGCGCTCCAAATCGCCGCATTATCCCTGTAGATGCTATCCGGATAGGCATCCTTTAATTCCTTAAATTTTTTTATGGCATTCTCAAAAAGACGTGCATTGTAAAGCTTTATTCCTATGTTAAAGAGTAACCCATCCGGTGGCAAAGCACCTGATTTTGTATTGCTTTCATTCAATTTATCTTCTTTTATATCCTTTTCCTCTGATGAAGTATCAGTTCTTTTTTTTTCTTTTTTTTGCTTTATTAGAACTTTGCTCTTCTTGTCACTATCATCATTTTTTATAATACTTAAAATGATTGCTTCAAGATCTTGTGAATCCATGGCATTAGAGGGAACAATGGATAAAAATATGAATGCAGTGATTATATATATCTTCATCTTTCAATTAATATTTTTTCCTTTTTTATAGGTTCTAAAATAATATTATTTTTTTTCAGCTTTTTCTTATCTGTTGAATACTTTTTTTCCTTTACCTTTAGATTATCTTTTTCCTGCAAGATTAGCCTGTGATCAGCTTTGTTCTTGTCAACTCCACTTCTCCTATTCAATTCATTAACTTCAATTCCTGTATTCTTTATATCTATTCTGTCAACTTCAGCTATCTTATCTCTGGAGTCAGGCAATGGAAAGGGTGATGCCTTAGGTAAAGAGATATCAGGCTCAAATATATTGCTATTGGTTTCAATTTTGAATTTTTCATTAACAGGGAATCTTTTTTTTCCTACCTCCTGTCCTTTCCGCTTTCCAAGCATTTCAGTTTCAAGCATTGATCGGAAATTCCCATCTTCTCTTTGTCTCTTTACATCAACCTCAAAAACATCATTTGTATACTCAGCTATGGATGTACTTTTATTATGTGCCGCATCTTTACCAGAATAATATCCAACAAAAATCCCTATGATAACTAAAACAGCGACAATGCTGAAGAACCCTCTTTTTATTGTTTCAACAGTTTGTTCATTTAGGTTATTAATTCTATTATTTAATGAAATTATAACCTGTTCAATTATTTTACTAATAAAATTCATAATATAATTGATCTTTTCATATTACTTATGTGATCATATTTAATTCTATTGATACTATTAACAACAATATCTCTACAATATAAAAATTACACGGCATTTTTTTAAATTATTGATTGTGCCTTTATGACCTAATATCTTCCTTGTATCTTTATTGGATAGAACAGGGCATCCATTTTTCTTCAAAATAGCTGCTGTATAATAAGGGTGTTTTCCTGCATTTTTGTTTCTAAAAGCATCACTTTCTGAATAACAATAAGTAACTATTCCATATTTAGATGCATACTGACCATCTATATATAATCTCCCATATATCTCACGTCCATTTTTGTTGTAAATTGATGGAAACAACATAGGCTTAATACCCAATCCCCTTGTATCTATTATTATCCCACTGTAATAAGTTGGGATTGATGCTCTCTCCTCTACTGGAAAATCATAAGAGGGAAAACTAAATGGAAGTGATGGAATAATACAGCTTGTTCTCAGTCTAACCTCACAGATTGAAGTAAAGAAATCTCCAGGGTATTCACTTATCGAGATAGAATTTTGCATTAATGCTGAGAGTCTTTTCTGAGTAAAAACATCTGTCATTACCAAATCTTTTATCTTTTTATTGTTATCAATTCTGATTGACTTAAAGGAGTCAATCATTTCGAGAATTGCCGCTTCCCTAGCCTTAGTATATGCGTTCTTTCGAGCCTTATTTACGGTTGTGGGACTCATATTGTAATAATCAGCAGGTTCTCCATTATCCTTAATATATATCACAGATTCTCCTTGTGAAAAGATATATCCCTTTTCCCAGTTGATACTGCTTTTAGCTTTATGAATATCATAATCTGCGTATAAAGTAGAAAAGGATAATAAAGAGGATATTATCATCAAGGGAATAAATCTAATGTTCATCATATTATTATGATCTGCTATATTTATAGGTTGATATGTAAATTGATCGGATAACTATTACTGATCCTGCCAAAGGGTCTCAGTTGATTATCGGAGAGTCTCAAGTCTTCTTTGACTATCTTTAAGCAATTTTATAACTTTATTTGAAGCTACAGCTACATCTGAGATAAAATTTTTCATATATTTCTCATAACAAATGTCTTGATGCCTTGCCAGAAAAAGAAATGTTCTTCGTAAAAAAGGATTTAGGAGTTTTGATATATTTTTTTCATCTATAACCTGATACAGCTTCTCATCAGATGGAAAATCTTCTTTTAATAATTTTTCAGATATGCTTTTTATTTCATCAAGACTTTCTTCTGCGCTTTTTATGCCATCAATAAGCATTTGCGGATTCTGTTCAATATTTTGTGATATTACTTTTTCAAATATTTCTTGTGGCGATACTTCCATTTTTGGAGTATTCTTTACTAACTCCTTTAATGTATATTGCTGTGTATTTTTAATCTTAGCTCCACCCTCTGTTGCATTTATTACAGGGATGCTGACCTTTGCTGCTGAGTCTTCAAACCAGTGTCTATATAAATCAAAAACAAAATCAGATAATACATCTCCTTTGCCGTCATAAGAAGTAACATATTTAATTTTTCTCCTTCTAATAACGTTTTGATTTATCGTTTCAAGATTCCTAAATCTCGATGTTATAGGCAGCCAATCATCATTATGATGTGTTCCCCTGCTGTGTATCTCTCTACCAGTATACGCTAGATCCTGACCAAGAAGTACAATTGAGCTGCATCCCAAATTAAGCAGAAGATCAAAAGCGCTTGTAGCAACAGAACCTCCAGATTGTATATCGCCAATAGGTGAGATATACTCTTCTATCCAATCCATTACTGGGGTAGTTTCCCTTTTTGTATTACCATTCTTATCGAAGTAGTATTTTGATGTTGTGCTTAAAATTTTACGGCCTTTATAAGAATCTATCACTCTTGGATAGCTTACAAGGTCTGCCAGTAAAATTGGATTGTGATCTTTTAATCCCTGAAAATGCTTAATACTATATTTTTGTGAGTCTAAGGTTATTACAATATGTGGTGAAATATTATTTTTTTGTAATACCTTTAAAGCTGTATCCACACAGACAATAATTGCTTTATCCCTAATATTATTCAGTAATTTTACATTTTTTGCTAATGAGGGACCAGCAGAAACGATAATTCCCGGATAATTTTTAAATTTACTAAAAAGATCTAAAACAGGTGTAGAGCAAAAGATATTATAGATATTACCCATAATATTTTCGATCCACTTTTCCTCGAATTCAAAACGTGTTAAAAGGTCGCTG
>JAXHTB010000590.1:0-1831 GCA_034190185.1 Spirochaetota bacterium
AGCTCTTCGTTTAGATATATCCTCAAAAATATTTTTAGCAAGTTCAGTTGCAATATATGCTACGGAGAGAGGATTTTTAGATATTTCTGTCTCGGTTCGAACCCGCTTAGCAGTATTGAAAGCCTGATGAAAAAGTCTGTTTAATACAGTTCCAACCCTTTTTGCGCTGACAGATTGTCTGTAGGAATCTTTGATCTGCCCAAGTATTTCATTCTCACCAATTACCATAGAATCAAGCGAGGAGGTTACAGTAAGCAGATGCTGTACCGCATCTATTGCATACTTCTTATAGACTATACTTTCGAATTTTTCTCTAGTGAGAGATGATATATCTTCAAGTATTGAAATTACAGAGTCAAACGAATCATGTATATTTGATGAAGCAAAATATATTTCTACCCTGTTGCAGGTGGAAACACATACAATCTCATCTATGCCGTCAGTATCCGATCTTGTTAATATCATTGAGACATCGTCATCATTAAGAGAAAAAATTTCTCTCATCTCAACAGAAGCGGTTGTATGATTAAGTCCTATAAGCGCTATTTCATTAATTTCTTCCTGTTTCATATTATTAAATAGATATATTGATAATTATGCTCAAGGTATTGGAAAGATTATTAATCTTTATCCAGAAAATAGGTGAGCCTTAAATATTTTCCTATGTTTCACACAAAGCTATGAAATCCCTTTGTAATAAATATATTTGTAAAGATAAATAAAAACATCACAATTACGAATAATACAATATTTATAATGCTTGCATTATGTGAGGTTATTCGCATAACACGTCTTATTAAGTAGATAACAAGTATGATCAGCCATGAAAAGTAAATATGCAGTTCCTTTGCAGTCCCCATAGAGATCGATTTAAAACTGATGAATAGCATTATCATACCTATACCAATGCCAATAGACAACAAGATAAAAGACCTTGAGATTGACCATTGATTAAATTTTTCAATTGTTTCAAGATTGGGCAGCCTGTAAATAAGCCTCATCGATGTTTTTTTCTTTAGTTGCCATTCTAATATAAGATAAAGAATTGATCCAACAAAGCTAAAAAAGAAGAATAATTCTGCTGTAATAGTAATAAAGATATGAACAGGTAGGATATGAGAGCTTAGAACTGTAAGTCCGGAATCTAAATTTATTTTTCGCAATGAACCTACAAATGGTATAGATATGATCATCATAATAGTAATAAAGGGAAATGTAAAGGCCATAAAGGATTTTAGCTGTTGTCGCCATCTTGAGAAATAGAGGTAAATAGTAATTACCATCATCAGTAAAGTAAATATATAAAAATAACTCCAGATGCCTGAAGCTATACTGAGGAAATTCAGAGATTTAAATGAATAAATTCTTATTATACCCAGAATTACAAATGAGATCAGGGATATAATAAAGAGAATTTTTGTTCTTGTAAAATGGATCTTATGATCTGTCTTTAACGATAAAATACTGAATACCGATGTCGAGATGAATAATAATAATGTAACAATAAATACTATCTCAAACATGATCTACTCTCAATTTTAAATATTTTATATTTACCATCAGTTTCTGTCTTAAAATATCACTCATGCAGGTCTTACTTCTACCCACATTTTTTTGTGTAAAGCAAGGAGATGTGGGGATTAAAGAGATATGGAGATATTTAATCAATTTCTATTCTTCTAAGATGTGCCCCTCATTAGCAAAGTTAACAAGAATAACAACTTTAAGTCCAGTTGCTTTTAAATATGAACGAATTGGAGCATAATGTGATTTACTAAGATTTTCAACAGTCTTGAGTTCAATAATAATTCTATTTTCTACAAGAATATCA
>JAXHTB010000591.1:0-1788 GCA_034190185.1 Spirochaetota bacterium
CTTTAAAGACAATCTTGGAATAATTTGTTTTTGTTCCAAGATTGTCTTTAAAGTGCGAAAAGATAATTTTTATCCTGTAAAGGTTGAACTTTATAACAAGGGCGGAAAACTCTTCAAGATAGCAACAACTACTAATATCAAGAAAATCGGCAAGTACTGGGTTGCCGAAGAGGCAACCATGGAGGATTTGAAGTCAAAGCATAAGACAAAAATGATTCTGTTAAAAGCAAAATTCGACACTGGAATATTGAACAAGAAACTTTCCAAACGGTATCTGAGTAGATAGCATAATTAATTCATAAATAAAATATATAGCATGATCAAATATTGGAGGCATTCAAAATATGTATATACAAATTTTATCAATATTTTTTGCTCTTCTATTAGTCTTCCCAAGTTACATAATGGCACAAGAAGATGAAGAGTCAAAAAGCAGTATTACATTAGGAGGATATGTAAAGACAGACAATCGTATGCGGATAGAGGATGACAATGAATTGTCTTTCCATGAGTACAGGCTCGATCTTAAAACAGAGGCAAATCCTGGAGAAAACTTACATATTTTTAGCGATTTATGGATTAGATCAATTAGATCAACAGACTCTTCCAATGTCACTACAAGTTCCGACCTTTCGGACAAGGATAAGGTATCTCCATGGAATATAGATTTAAGAGAGGCATATGTTGATGTTTATGGATTCATCTTAGAGGATATAGATCTACGCCTGGGAAGACAGCGAATAACCTGGGGGACAGGAGACAAACTTAACCCCACAGATAATCTAAATCCAGATGATCTGGAGGATTTATGGGATTTCGGAAGACACCTGGGATCCGATTCTATGAAAATAACATACTATTTAGCTGATCTTACATTGACTGGGGTTTACATCCCTATCTTCAATCCTGCAGTTATGCCATTAAGCAGTGATTGGGCCGCGGCATTGGCATCTCCAATGGAGATGCCTGCTGGAATAAGCATAGGATCAATAAGGGATACTGTTAATATGCCAGAAAACAATTTGCAGGATGGTTCAACCACAGGTATTAAGGCAGGAATCAAGATAATCAATTTCGACATCTCGTTAAGCTATGTATATGGTAGAGATGATATTCCTTTGATGAATAAAGCAACCCTTACTCCTACATCTACTCCGGGAGTAGTGGATATTGTAACTGAATTTATATATCCCAGGCTGCATGTTGCAGGCATTGATATGGCAGGTTCAATATTTGATATCGGCGTTTGGGCAGAGGCTGCGACATTTTTCCCTGAGAGAATGATAATGGTTACAGATATGACCGCGTTAGGATATCCTGTTAATAACGAAGAACTAGTCCTGGATGACGAAAGACCATATACGAAGTATGTAGTTGGAGCTGATTATACCTTTAAGAACGGTATCTATATCAACAGTCAATATTTGCATGGCTTCGTTCATGAGAGAGGCAGAGACGGTCTGGGAGACTATATAATGTTTGGTTTGGAATACAAAATGCTAAACGACAAGATTAAGATCATTCCGATTCAGGGTGGAATTGAGATAACGGATTTCGATGATGTAAAGAATAACTACGCTATAATATATTCACCGGAAATATCCTATTACCCCTATGATAATATTGAACTCATTATTGGCGCTTATATTATAGACGGGAAGGATACAACCACCTTCGGTAGAGTAAAAGATCTTGATGAACTATTTTTCAAGGTAAAGGGATCGTTTTAATGTAAGCCTCCTTTTATCGAACATTAGGAGGATTTCTCCAATCAGTGATAGGCAAAAG
>JAXHTB010000592.1:0-1788 GCA_034190185.1 Spirochaetota bacterium
ATTTATTTTAAAAAAAATCATAAATAACTCAACATCGATGTCATATTTCATCAATATTTTAGTTAAAATACCTTTTCTCTGGGCTTTAGATTGTTTTTCATCAAAGCTTTCAATAAATTCAGACTTAATATATTCTTTCCAAATTGCTTCAAATTCATTTTCGGACATCTTTTTTGGGGCACAACCGAGAATACAGACTGAAATTATTAATATGATCAATTGTATAACCAATTTTTTCACAGGTTTCCTCTCTTCTTGTTTATTTTATAAGCATAGGGAATTTATATAAGGTGTAGAAAAGACTATTCCATAGTGCATTTACAAGATATGCATATGAATTTATACTCTTTTCAATTAGTAACTTCAAAGTTAATTTATAAAAAAAAAACAATGATGTCAATAAATAAAAACTTAATCCAGAAGCATGTTTTCTGCAAATTCTGTTAATATTCTTGCTGTAAGCCCCCAGATCTCAAATTTTTTATAATAATAATAGTACACATCTAGATCAGTCCCTAAGTAATTCATTTTTTCAATTCTATCATACTCCCTGTTTACAAATAGCGAAAGTGGAACCTCTATACACTCTGCAATTTCATCAATATTAACTTTATATTTGACTGGATAATTTATTGCGCCCACAAAAGCAGTAACATGAAAACCGCTTACTGTCAAAAAGTCTCCCAGTTCGCCAATAATCTCTATATCCGCTGGTTTTATTCCCACCTCTTCATCTGTCTCCCTTAATGCAGTTTCCAATAGACTTCTATCAACATTATCAAAGGCGCCTCCCGGGAAGGACATATGCCCTTTGTGGGTTTCTACATTCATGCTTCTCTTAGTAAGAAGGACATGAGCTTTATTGTCTTTATTCATTATGAGAAGCATAACAGCAGATTTTATAAGGTTGCCCACTTCAATTTTTGGTCTTTCACTTCTACTTACCCTTTTTTTTAGTTCAAACTTAAATTCTTGAAATTCCTTATCTCTTTTAAATTCTAATTTCATTGTTTTTGTCTTGCGAATTACCTATGATTGTTATGAATAAATTGCAAAATGCTATTCTGGTAGAAAATCAAAATTTTTCCAATGAATGTCCAGCTTCTTTCATATACATGTGTATTAATTTCTTTAGTAACATCGTGTCCAAAGATTCCGTAAAAAGTGAAGAATTTACCTTTTATGTTGTATATGGATAATATTGCCATAAGGTTTTAGAAAATCTTTTTAAAAAAAATTTTTAATTGATTTGATATTTTAACAAATAGAGTTTATAAAAAAGGTTAAATTAATATCAACACATCTTTTATGAAATCTGTTTAATACATTTCGAATATTCAGAAAAAAACCTTAATTAGGATAGGAAAGATGTTAATAGATCAATTCATTTTTTAATAACTTTTGCATTGAATCTCTTCTATTTCCATTTCTAGAACTTATAAGTATTATCACTATAGATCCAACAAATAATATCAGTAATATAATCCAAAATGTGAATCGTCTAGAATAAATGCAATAAAATATAATTGGGATGCTGTGCTGAATGATATACTTAAAAAATCATCAAATAATGGAGATGATAAAGAAGTTTTACAGACACATAAAGCAATTGAAGAAAAAGAATCAATAGACCTTATTTATGCTTTATAATAATTCTTATTTTTTTGATAAAAATAAGTTAAGAAAACATAATTGTATAGACAAAATATTGGAATTTAATCTTAATAAATTTTAAGTCAACTCTATGCAAATAATAAAATTAGTTCTTATGGTTTTTTCAATCTGGCT
>JAXHTB010000593.1:0-1775 GCA_034190185.1 Spirochaetota bacterium
AAATGACATGAATATATAAGAATACTCTTTAAGCCTCATACCAATCATTGCAACTGGAGAGATCCGCCTTGCGAAAAGTTTAGATATTGCTTTTTAGTAGTTGAAATGTTACTGACCAATTATAGATTTCGATTATTATCTTAACAATATTTGCTAAAGATAATTATGGCATATTACAATCAAAACGATTAGAACTCACTAATGATGATTACTCCCGTAAGATTTAAGATCAGGAAATGAATCTTCTACAATAAGCCTGATTATCTATGCTTAGCGCATCATTATTTCCATTATAATTTACTTATCATCAATACCCACACGCAACATATTTTACAGTGCATTTTGTTGAGATAAGAATCGATTTAAAAGCATTTATTCAACAAACTATTTAAGAGTAAATAAATGGAGGTGATCAGATCATGGAATATAGAAATCTATTATTCTTGTTTGGCGCTGTTTTTTTTACAGTATCGAATCTTTTAGCACAAGATAAACCTAGAAAAACTGATCTGCCAGGAAGCAAAGATTATCCACTAATTTCGAGGTATAAAGGAGCCGTTATTCAGAATTACAGTGTGGATGATTATGAAAAATATGTATTAGGAACAGGAAAAATTGTTGAAAAAAATTATAGAGGTCAGGGTAAGTATTTTACAAAATTTATAGATTTAGAAGGAAAAATTACAAGAATACAATATATCATTCCACAAAAAGAAGGAATACTGAAGGTTTATAAGAATTATGAGATTGCCTTAAAAAAGGCTGACTTTGAAATACTTTTTACAATGAAAGATGAGGACTGGACATTTTGGAATGAAAATTATTATGGAGGGGATAATGCCATCAATCAACTTGAGAAAAAATTTTACGTTCCTTTCGGGAAAAACGGTTACTATTATCTTACTGCAAAAGCAATAAAGAATGAAAAAGATCTATATCTTTCATTGTTTTTTTGTAAAGATAGCTATTTTGGTAAAGATATTATCTTAGTAACACAGGAAGTTATAGAAACCAAACCTCTTCTTACTGGGTTGGTCAAAGCTGAAAAAATAAGCAATAGTCTAAAGACAAAGGGACATATTGCTATATACGGAATCTATTTTGATACAGGCAAATATAATATAAAAACTGAATCAAAAGCAGCCTTAAGAGAAATTGCTTTATTTCTTAAAAAACATAGAAAAAATAAATATTTCATTGTCGGTCACACCGATAATGTAGGTAATTTTGCTGCTAATATGACTCTATCAAAAAATCGCGCAAAAGCTGTAATGAACTATCTGGTAAAAAAGCTTGGAGTGAAGGCAAGGCAATTGAAAGCCAGTGGTGTTGCATCATTGGCACCTGTGACAAGCAATTCTACAGATGCAGGAAAAGCAAGAAACAGACGTGTAGAAATTGTAGAGCAATAGTCTATTTACAAACAGGTTCTTGATTTTGATCTGATAAATTCGTTATAGTTAAATCACATTTATTCAAGTTGGATGAAATATCTAATTGTAACTATACACTACCACAATTCATTCAACTGATAATTTTTTGTGGTCAGAAACAATGTTATGAAAAAACAATTACATAATGAGAGACTGTACTATTTGGACTGGTTGAGGGTTTTTGCGGTCATTCTACTGGTACCTTTTCACACGGGTCTGATTTTTGTACATTGGGATTTTCACATAAAAAACAATGTTACGAGCACTCCACTTTCAATTCTTAGTCGGTTCATTGATAATTGGCATATGCCTCTTTTTTTCCTTTTAGCTGGCGCATCTACC
>JAXHTB010000594.1:0-1772 GCA_034190185.1 Spirochaetota bacterium
AATGTGGGTGATGAGGTAAATGTTGAGGTGGATATCCTTGCCAAGTATGCAGAGAAGATGATTGCAAGGGATGAGGATAATGAAAAGAGCCTGAGAGATAAATTGATAAAGGGAGGTTTTATCTAGGATATATAGTAATTGACTTGTTAAAGAGTGCTTCTTAATGAACTACCTACTTGTAAGACCATTATTCTTTTATAATTTGAATATTTCTTTAAGATCTATCTTTTTAGGATTTACAGGCAATTCAATTTTTTTTCTGTTTTGATGAGAAGAGAGATAGACTGCATGAATTGCTTCTAATGCCTTGTAACCATCTGAACCTTGCGATGAAATATCGATTTTTGTTCCATTTAAAATGGTTTTAGCTTCGTCATATACTTTTTTAAAGCAGTTGATGCTCTTTATTTTTGGAAATGACTTCTCTTTAAGATCTTTAAAGCCTGTATAAAGCCTTGATTTTCTGCTGTTAAAGATATGCTCATATCCATTGCCGATAATGATCCTTCCTTCAGTTCCAGAAATATCGAGTTCAAAAGCAAAATAATCCCTATTCCCTCCTGCTTCAAGAAATACATCGATCCCATTTTCAGTTTTTAACCAGGCTATGGCCCTGTCTTCAAATCCCTTTTCCCTGGTGTTTCTTTCAATTTCACCCTCTACTGATTGTATTTCTCCAAAAAGATATCTAATAATATCGATCATGTGTGTACCATCGTGAAGAAGAGGGCCGCCTCCCTCCTCGATGTCTGAATTGCCATAGTAGCCTGATGTGAGAATTGAGGCATAAACAGTTTTTATCTCGCCAATGCGGCCATTATCCAGTAGTTTTTTTACTGTGCGATATCTGCTGTCATATCTTCTTTCATGGTTGATTATAAGATCAACATTATTTTTTTGGGCAGCATATATTAATTTTTTTGCATCTGGTAGGTTCGAGGTTATCGGTTTTTCGCAAATAATGATTCGTGTTCCGTTCTGGCATGCAAGAATTCCGATGTCAGCATGGGTTTCAGTCCAGGATGCTATTATAACCATAGAGGGATTAACATTTTGTACTAGTTTTCTGTAGTCAGTAAAACAGTTTTCTTCAGGAATATCTGATATTCCTGCAAATTTTGTAAGTCTTTCAATGTTTTTATCACAGGCATGACTAATCTGCAATCCGGCAGCAGTGGCTCCACCAAAGTGGGTGCATGGTTTGTATCTTAATGGATCGTATTCCAGTAAAAAACCTATTCTTCCACAACCGATTAGCGCAATACTATTTTTCAATTTAAGTTCTCAGAAAAAGGGGAATTGATGTCTCAAAAGGAAACATTCTTGAAAAAAGACAGATGTTATTTGATTTCTCGTTGATCAGCACAAATATATGTATATGACATAGAAAAATATTGGTAATCAATACACCATTTTCAATATGGTCTGTCAATCTGTATTTCCTTAATTTTGTACCATTCATTACTTATTTAATAACATGTATTACGTAATTTACCGCAACAGAATTTTATCCCCCTATTCTCCCTCTGACATCTACCAGCAAATTAGTGTAAAATAGGAGATAAGGGGATATTAGAGTTAAGATGATTGAATATAAAGAAGATAAACTAATGAATTAATAATAAAATGGAAAATAGTCTAGCCATTTAAAATTAGAAATTGTATTTACAAAACGCTATTATTTTTTTAATATTTGTAAGAATTTCATCCGTTGATATTGCCTTTAGTTACTGTTTCTATTATATTATTAGGGTATTTACATGATTAGTTTC
>JAXHTB010000595.1:0-1768 GCA_034190185.1 Spirochaetota bacterium
AAGTTTTTATGATTCAATAAAAACTTTAACATTACTAAAAAGTATTTATTATGTCAAATAAAAATAAAATAATTCTTTACTTTTTTAAAAGTTTCTTTATAATAATAAGATTAAATACCTTATAGTAATTAATCATCCATGATTGTTTGCTATATAATAGTAAAGAAAAAAATTGAAATTATTTCATATGAAAATTTTTCTATTTACATCATTTTGAAATTTTCAGCTAATTTTGACATAAAAAAGGAATAACACTATTGAGTACACTAAAAGATGATATATTGTTCTATAATCAAAAATCTACAGATGAAACAGAATTGTTAAAGAAAGTTCAGAAGGTATTACTTCCCAATCACCCTCTGCAAATAAATAATCTTAATATCGATTATCGATATGTGCCATTGGAAAAGGTAGGAGGTGATTATTTATCTTTTACTACATTTGATGACGGTTCACTTGGAGCATTGATTGGAGACGTATCTGGTCATGGTTTACATGCAGCTTTAAATCTTTCCCTTATTAAATCATCAACAGATGAAGTATGCCGTAGGTATGGACACTCCCCAGAGAAGTATTTGACAGAATTAAACAAATTATTGCTCAAGGAGATGCCTGCATATTTTATTACTGCAATATATGGTTTTTTTCAATTTGAAGATCCAATAATGAACTTTACCTTTTCTAATGGCGGACATCCGTGTCCAATTATATATCGCAGTAATGAAAGAAAATTTATTCAGTTGGATTCAACTGGAACAGTTGTTGGTTTGCTGACAAAGGTTAAATTTGAGTCTAATAATGTTGCGTTATCAAGGGGAGATAGGCTTTTTCTCTTTACTGATGGAATTCCTGAAGCTGATAATGGTAAGAGAGAGATGATAGGTTATGATGAAAACTTAATTAACCTATTTATCAAATCAAATAAACCAGATATTAGTGAGACGCTGGATGCTATAATGGAGGAGATTAATAAATGTAGCATAGGGAAGTCAAATATGGATGATATTACTATTATAGGTTTTGAGGTTTAATATTTTACTTCTTCGTACTTATTGATTTTTTTTTTTCAACTCTTTGCCTATAAGGTTATAATATAAATACTTCCTAAAAACTTCCTAATCTTTTTTCTTTATTATATGGAATATTTAAATAATTTTCTGGTATAGTAAAATAAGAAACAGATATTTCTTTATATGAGATATCTTCCAATTTTATTTTTTGATATTTGGGAAGACCTTTAGGATTTAGTACAGTAGTTACACTTTCAACAGAATAAGAATTATAATTATGTAGAATTGAAATTATTTTTTTGACTCCTGGTTTAAACTCAGCCCTATTCAGAATTGAAAAATATAAATCAAGTGGAGTTTTAATATCATTAGTTAACCAAAGGGATGTAAATGCTGCTATCCTCGGCATATAAACAACTACTTCATAACAGTTATAACCCTTTATCATTTTTTTATTTCCACTTTCCCTGCTGTGAATTTTAGAGTCAACAACTGAATATAAAACAGAAGATATTATTTTGTCCTCTTCATTCATAATTGTATTAATGTCGGTTGATGAATAACGTTTATTTTTATCATCAATAAGATGCACCTTGCCGGATTTAAAATTGAAAAGGAGCTTGTATGGAAGAGTCGAATTTGTTAATAATAAATAATTTTTAGTTAAATATACCTTCCTAGAAGCGTTAACTTGTTTCCCTGTAATATTTGATGATATCTGTTCTTTTATATATAATCCCTTTGCTGATAAAAAATCG
>JAXHTB010000596.1:0-1733 GCA_034190185.1 Spirochaetota bacterium
GATAGATTTTTCTAATGTTTAATTGTTTAAAAGAATATTATTTATTTTATTATGTTCTGTAGAATATAAACTAAATTAAAATGTGTCAACCTTTTTTTATTAATAATTGACAAAGATAAGTGGATAAGTGAGTGCTGGCGCGAAGTGGAGCGAAATTTCTATATATTATGATCTTAATAAGATTTCTTTACACCATTGCAGAATAACTCAATATTGTAGAGAACGCTTCGCGTCCATGATAAAGCGTTGTTGTCATCCGCTAGTTGCTTAGTACTTCACACCTTGCAACCAGCGGAAATAGCGGTGTCGGTTTTTTCTATTTTATTTTACTTCTATAATCACACCTAACTCGCAGCACAGTAGCAGACTATAAACAGATTTAAGACATATTAAGAAAATTAAAAACCATATACAATCTACAATACACTACTATTGTGCTGGTAAAATACCCAATTGTTTATACAAACCAATAATATCAGCAGTCAGCCAACATTCCACGATTCTGGAATTGACAATTTTTAGAATTGCAATACCCCCTGTTGATATCTGTTTTTTTGTAGTTTTAAGTACACATTGAGTTGCCAATCTTATTGCAACAATATTACCTTCAGCAATTATATCATCAATTGATATATTAAATTTCATGGTACTTCTCTGAATTTTGCCCCAATAGTTTTTAAAATTATTTAGATTTTTTATATCAGGAATGTTCGGGGCATGGATTCTAAATTTGTTTGAAAAGAATGTTGAAAAGGCCGATTTTTTTCCTTTATTCCATAGATTGTCAACCATCTTATAAATTAGAGATTTATTTGATTGCATACAATTTTCTGTATTAGGGGATACTTTTGTTAACAATGGTTTTCCCCATTCAAACTCCTGAGATTTTATTCGTGTCAGAGCAGGGATTGGGCTATTGCGAACTGATTTAATAACGTCTAATTGTTGTAGAATTCCTATTTGGTCAAAATATTCCCACTCCTCTACAATTTTATTATCTTCAATACGTGTAAAGAGCATCCCAGTTATTCTCAATGATTTTCCTGTACCTGGGATATTGAAAAAAGGCGCAACATGTTTTCCTCTAACAGTGAAACGACTTACCACCATATTTCTTTCAGAAAAAATGTCATGAACATCGATATTATAGCCAGATAGTGCGTTATTTGCATATGTGACCTGCTGCTTCAATATTTCAAGTCCTTTAAAAGGTGCGATAGGATGATGAGCTACATATTCTTCTGAGAATATATTCTCAAGCTCATCAGGATTATTCTGATTAAACACCTTTTCATATGCATCACTCATGATTCTTTTATTTTCCATCAATTCAGTGGATTTTAAATTTTTTTGATTTGCACAACCACTCAAATTTATCAAAGTGGTTAACAATGTAACTGTCAGAGTATTAACTGAATTCTTAAATAGTTTTTTAGATCCCTTCATTTTATTGCCTTCTAGCAGATTTGTTGAATTTGTAACAAGAGTTGTACAATTTTTTCATTGTTACATCTTGTTATTTGAAATATAAATTAACCAATATAAGAGCGATGGTCAATGGTCAAAGATGAAGGAATATTGATGTTTAATGTAATATTAAATTTTTTTTATGATTTTATTCTAATTGATAATATTTATTGATTGTTATTTATAGGCATTGTCTCATATTATGAGACTACATTCAAATTCTAAGTAAAACAGATGTTGAAATGATTAAATCGCCAACATTGCTG
>JAXHTB010000597.1:0-1729 GCA_034190185.1 Spirochaetota bacterium
GCCCATCCATTTCGTAGACCTATTTATCCTCAGAGAGGATACGGCGACTGGGAATTAACTATACCTGTGGAACTGGCTGCAAATAGACGTATATTCAACTTTGTAGATGGACTTGAAGTCTTTAGTAATCGTAGCGAACCCGAAGAAAGTTTAATTTCTTTAAAAGTAGGTCAATATCGGAACCTAAAAACTATAGCAGGAAGTGATGCTCATGAATTTAAAAAGGTAGGCAGCAGCGCTACAGTTTTTCCATGTAATATTACAGATGAATCAAATTTTATTGAAGCGCTTCGTGATGAATATTATTATGGTATTGATATAGGTTATTAATATTTTAGCAATCTATAATTAAATTGAGGCGGGACTTATGAAAGATGATTATCCTCTACGAAAACCCATGATAATATCATGTCCTGATTGTCATGCCCGGTTGAGAATTTATGCTAGATATTGTTACAACTGTGGACTGGAAATAAATGGCAGGGATGAAGGTGGAAAACTATTTAAAATTCATGATCCTCTTAAGTTATATTGTCCTTTTTGCCAGAATCATAATGAATTTCAGGATACGTATCATTGCTTATCCTGCTGGGAATCAGGATTCTGTAATTCCCATATGATTAAAGGACAACCTATATGCCCAACCTGTTACAGAGCAATTGCTAACAATGAGATAACAGATGCAATGAAGGAAGTGCAGTACTTAAAAGGGGAAGAAATACCTAAAGAGATCTTTTCACAAAAAGATAAAACATCACCAACAGAAAATATGGTTATAGTAGAGGCTGGATCTTTTCTATTTGGAGATGATTGTAAAGAGGTACATCTTCCTTCTTTTTTTATCGATACTTATCCTGTTACAAATCAGCAGTTTAAGGAATTTTTTCCTCTTCATGATTTTCCTACAGAAGAAGCTAACTGTCCTGTTGTTAGAGTAACCTATTATGATGCATGGGACTATGCAATATCCAAAGGTAAACGTTTACCTACAGAAATGGAATGGGAAAAGGCATCACGTGGAACACATGGACAGACATATCCATGGGGAAACGATTTTAATCCAAATAAATGTAACTGCGCTGAAGGAGGATTATGGAAATTATCTCAAGTGGATCAATTTCACGAAGGACGCAGCCCTTATGGTTGTTATGATATGGTTGGTAATTGCGTTGAATGGGTATCTGATTGGTACGATAAAGAACATAATTATAAGGTGATGAAAGGTTCATGTTTTATGGATTACGATTTTACTCTTAGATGTGCCAATAGAACAGGTTTTGAACCTCCACATCGCTTTGGACTAATAGGCTTTCGGTGTGCTTTATAAATTATATATACTTATCGAGAATTGTTTTATAAGGACAAGTATATGGCGAAAGAACTTATATTAAGTGGTAGAGTACAGGGAGTTTTTTGCAGGAACTATTGCAGTAAGATAGGCATAAAGCTCGGAATTAAAGGATCTGCAACAAATCTAAGTGATGGCACAGTGCAAGTTCTACTCCTTTGTGATGATAAAATGGTTAAAACCTATGTAAAAACGCTAAAGGAAAATACTTTCAATCTCAGATTCTATGGACAGATAAAAAATGTCGAAATACATAATTATTCAGGTTCAATAAAAGGAGATTATACCTTTTAAAAAATAAATATACCCTTAATACAAATATTGAAAGCGCTTCCAGGAAAGTTTATATTGATTTAATACCAATTAAACTTACTAAAAAAT
>JAXHTB010000598.1:0-1728 GCA_034190185.1 Spirochaetota bacterium
TAATACAGGCTCGAGGTATTGAAGATCGCTTTCAGGCAGTAGAATGTGATTTTTTCAAGAATATCCCTTCTGGAAGTGACGCATATCTCATGTCAAATATCCTTCATGACTGGTCGGATGAACAGTGCCGGATAATTCTGACAAATTGCCACCGTGCCATGAAACCCGAATCGAGGCTTTTGATTGTCGAAATGGTTATTCCTCATGGTAACGAACCTTCCATTGCCAAGCTCCTGGATCTTGAAATGCTCGTTATTACAGGCGGCCGTGAACGGACGGAAGCAGAGTTTAAAAATCTGTTTGTATCATCAGGTTTTAAGCTCTCCGGGATTATACCAACCAAGGAGAGTGTTTGCATAATTGAGGGAATTCGAGTATAAGCTTAAGACATTTTATATGATCATTGTATTGACTAACCATCGGATTAACTCTGACTGAAAAGGCCTGGGCGTTATTTGTTTTTACAATTTTGATATTTGCTGAACTGTTTTGGCTTTTATCAATGTTTTTATAGGCTTTTTCAGCAGCTTATTCTATTCGATGGCACGGATGTTTTGCGCCGTGCCATCGCGCTGCGGATTACCATTCGCATGATACTTGTCGCTTCGCGCCGAGTATCAAGCGGATGCACCAGACTCGGTTTACATCAAACTTCGTTTACCGAAAGCCTTGCTGTTGATCCGCAGCGTGTTAGAAAGATAAATAAAAATGTATTGCTATTTTATTGACTTTTTAATTAGTTTTTTAAAATATATCAAGATAGATTGAAGGGGGAAGATAATGAAGTATCAGGATATTGAATCAAAAATTGATAAATTGCCAGAACATGTCAAACAGGAAATAAATGACTTTATAGATTTTTTACTGGCAAAATATGGTGAGAAGAAGAATAAAAAAAAACAAATTCAAATTTGACTGGGAAGGTGGATTAATTGATTTAAAAGATAAATATACTTCTGTAGAATTACAGCACAAATCTCTTGAGTGGCGATAATGTACCTTGTTGATACGAATATGTTTTTAGAAATACTTCTCCAGCAGGATAAAAGTAAAGATTGCAAATCATTCCTCAATAAGAATATAGGAAGCCTGAATATCTCAGACTTTTCTTTTCATTCTATTGGTATAATTCTTTTCAAGAATAATGATGAAAAGATATTTTTAAAATTTATTTCTGATATTCTACCCAATACTAACCTTGTTTACCTGCCCCAGGACGATTATAAAGAGGTAATAAATATAAAGCAGAAGATTAAATTAGATTTTGATGATTCTTATCAATATAGTCTTTGTAGACGATTTGAATTGAAGCTAATCACAGTGGATCATGATTTTAAAAGAGTAAAAGATATTGATACTCAATTTTTGTAATTTAAAATTATTTCTAACAATAGAATGAAGCTGACTAAAGTCAATTTAATGAGCTTTTGATTATTTTATAGTAGACGATTAGATCTTTTCCGTAATGAAAGATTTTTATGGATTTTAGCAGCTTATTCAAGTCGTTGAGCCTGTCGAAAAAGTTCAATAATCGACTTTTAATAATTGATAATTTAATTCCAGTATTATATTTAAAGGGTATATCTACAGGTGATTTCCCCACAGCTTTAACAGCTATATTGGGAGATGAAGCTAAAGGAGTATCCGCTTCAACAGTAGTAAGGCTGAAAAGTATATGGGAATCAGAGTATAAAGAATGGTTAAAGAGAGATTTAAGTAATAAGCAGT
>JAXHTB010000599.1:0-1718 GCA_034190185.1 Spirochaetota bacterium
CTAAAATCTATATAACTCAAGTTACTCTTGTTCTGTACCATGCAGTCAACAATAGACTCATAATCTCCGCTAATTCGTACATTCCCATTAATTTTTTTGGCATATTTATAACTCAATCTTCGCAAGGAGGTTATAATGCTAATTCCAATAATCGTAATTGCTCTTCTTATAATCGTAATTGTTCTTCTCTACAATAAGTTAATAAATAAAAAAGATCAAGCTGACAATTCCATTGAAGCAATTGATGCTTTATTAAAAAGAGATACGATCTGAATCTTAACACACGCATATGGTCGAAACAGTGAAATACGAAATTCGATTCACTTTCTAATCCCGGATGTTTAAATATTCCAATCTTTTGATTTTAAAGTAAGTTCAAACTGATTTCAGAAGGAATGATGGTAGAAAATCAGTTAGTGCAATACAAACTTCATTGTTAAAATTTTTAGCCACTGATATATACCGATTGTCCCGGATGAAAATAATACCATAATTCTATAGGGAAAATCAGTGTTTCATCCGTGTTAATCCGTGGCGAAAAAACAAACTATTAATTTCTGAAAACAGTTTGAGCTTACATTTTAAAATATCGTGTTTTTGTAATAGTTCGCCATAAATTTATAAAATTAGGAGGCAAGAAAATGAGCGCTGTGAACGAAGAGAAGAAAAAAGAAAGGCAGGAAGCAGCACTGAAGGATGCAAAAAAATTTGTTGATAAAGCAGATGCCGTGGTCGGGACAAAGGTAAGATCAGGTTTTAAATGGTTGAAAAGAATTAGCGGAATTATTTTCCTTCTCATATCCATTCCAATATTATTATCAGAGGTGTATGTTATAGGTTTTATCTTTGCAGGGATTGCGGTATTGCTTCTTGCAGGTGGTTTTGGCAATCTGTTTATTCAAAAAATCGCATTTTCCATGATCTTTGCCGGATTCGGTGTAGGTTTTATTATATATGGATATAATGTACTCCAAAATGCAAAACAAAGCGAAAAATGGCCTGTAGTAAATGGAACAGTTTTTCTATCTAAAATTGAAAAGCATGAAAACACTACCGGCAAAGGCGTCAAAAGAAGAACAACTGTCAGTTATCTTCCCAAAATTGAATATAAATATTCTATCAACGGAAGGGAGTATAAATCCAATAATGTTGTTTTTGGACAGAGTACAGAAGGCGCAGGAAATATAGTTCAGCGTTATCCTAAGGGTAAAAAGGTAAAGGTTTATTATAATCCTTCAGATCATGCAACTGCTGTTCTGGAGCCTGGTGTCGGTATATCTTCATACCTGTTTATAGGCTTTGGCATTCTATTTTCAATCATCAGCACTGTATTTATAAAGCAAACAATAACCCAGATGAAACAATAAATCGTGACTGATTTCCAAGTTTAATAATGGTAATTTTGTTATTATTATCAACAACCCATTAACTCATTATACTTTAAATGGAAGAGAGGCAGATATGGACTTTAAGTTTACTAAAGAACAGGAAGCATTGAGAGAAGAATTTACCGATTTTTGCATTGAGGAAGCAAAGAGAGCGCCAGAGGGCTGGATAGGCGGTCTAGCCGCAGAAGAGACGGATGAAGGATGGGCATATCATCAATCTGTAGTAGAGAAGGTAGCTGCAAAGGGATGGTTATGCCTGCCCTGGCCAACAGAGTATGGCGGAAAGGGGCATGGTCCTGTGGAACAGCTAATTTTTAACGAAGTGACAGC
>JAXHTB010000006.1:0-26463 GCA_034190185.1 Spirochaetota bacterium
TCAAGAGATAAGCGACCAGTTGAAATCCCTTTTTGACAGATATTAATTTAGGAGAAGATAAGCTCCTATTAATAGTATACAAAGAGTCATATAACTTCCTGTAAATCGATGTTAAGAGTCGAACTCTTATCCATCAGTGTGAACTAGCTTATCCTGCATTTAAAAATTTTCGGGACGATAAGTATACTCCTCAAGTTTTTTTACATTTATAAGAATTTGGTTTATTTCAGAAATTGTATTGGCACTTGATACTTTTGCGTCATTAAAATGCTGTTTGTCAGCAAATGTGAGGTTCTTATTTTCGTCTGGATTCAGGTTATCGAGGAAGTATTCCAGAGATTGAAGAATATTTTTCAAGGTTCTATATATAATTCTAAATGAATACAATGACTCATGATATTTAATAAAGTTCATCCTTCGGTTATCTGTGTCTAATGAATCAAACACTTCTTTTGCTCCAGTATCTAATTTTGCAGCATAGTACGAAACAGTCCTTGGATAATTTGAAAGTTCTGTAAATTCATTTATAACCTTTTCAATTCTTTGAATGCCGTCAATATTGATATTACGGAATAGATCATTCATTTGATTTGTACTGATCCTATCGGTTTCGTGTATTACGCCTGAATTTTTTATATTCATCATTATTCCTATAAGTCTCTCTTTATGGATTCTCATTGAGGAAATTGTATCTTTAATAAAAAAGTCAGGATCAAATTCAACCTCAAATTCGTCCAAAAAGTCGTTATCATCCTTGATATTTTCTTCGTTAACTGTTTCTTCATCTATATTACTTAAATGATCAAGATTGCCTTTAGATAGTTCATTTTTTTTGTTAACTACCAGTTTTTTTTCGAAATAGGATGCTGCCTTTACAGGAGTTCTTATGAGTTTAATAATTTTTATTTTTCTGTCTTCTTTATCATATTTTAATCCATACATATTCCCTTTTTCATCAATATATCTATTATTGAAGTCATAAGTTGAAACCTTTGAGGTATCGATATCAGTAATATCTTTAATCCGTATAAATCGCGTCTTCATAGTGATTATTATTTTATTTGCTAAAAAAAGGTTAACAGATTTCTGCAATAATAATATAGGACTTAATAACTGAGAAGGCGGGTATCATTTAACTCCCTGTTTTTTATCTTTTCGTTCTATTTGATGTTATTATTTAGTAAGATTATATAGTTATTAAATCTTTATATATCAAAAGTAGTATCAAATTTTACTGCAATATAAGAATCGCCCTTTGCTTTTTTGTTAGCCAGTCGTTTTGCAATTTCTGATGGATTATTAGCTAGAAGTCCTGTTCTTACTATTATCCCATCAATTATATATTTTGTCTTATTCATCTTAAAATAAAGTTTAATTGGGACACTAATTAAAACCCTTGAATTTGAAACAATAAAAGCTCCTCCTCTGCTAATATCTAGGATATGCCCCTTCCCTATTGCGGGTTTTAATGATTGAGAGTCAAAATCACCTAAGATGTCAAATTTTACTCGAATATTACAATTCTGCCTTGGATGCTCCCTCTTGTCTGTCATAATTTTTTCTCTAATATAAATTTAATGTTTTTGAAGCAGTTTAAGATCTACTGACTACTATTATAATAATTATTATTAAGCTATATTTTATTTTATTATGATCTTTCTATGCTAATAAGAAGGAATTTGATATAAATATTACTTTAAGTAATTACTTGTATATTCATAATTCGAGTATTAATTAGTATTAGCTTATATAATATTATAAAACCTTTTGATGTCAAGTCTTGTTTATATTGAAATTATAGAAAATCGTAATTGACTTTAAGCAAGTAGAGTGGCTATATGAAAATATCAGTACTGATTGAAATATCTTAATATTACGATAATTAAATTCAATCAAACCTTAACTAGTAGAGAGTGTAATAATACTATTACTGCTTATAAATCTTTATTAAAGGAAAAACAGAAAAAATGAAGGGTGATAGTGAAACAAGGTATATCTTCGTAACAGGAGGAGTCTGTTCATCTCTTGGCAAAGGAATTTCTACAGCATCACTCGGTCTCCTTCTTGAAGGGCATGGGTATAAACTGTCGATTATTAAAATAGATCCATATATAAATATCGATCCTGGAACTATGAGTCCCTATCAGCATGGCGAGGTTTACGTTACAGATGACGGAGCAGAAACAGATCTTGATCTTGGGTATTATGAGCGTTTTACTAATGCAAAGCTCAGCAAAAAGAATTCAATATCTACTGGTCAGATATATTATAATGTCATTGAGAGGGAAAGAAGAGGTGATTATCTTGGCAGAACAGTTCAAGTAATACCTCATATAACCAATGAGATCAAAAAGAGAATTTATGATGCAGCAAATGGAGAGTCATTGGATTTTTTGCTCGTTGAAATTGGGGGTACTGTTGGCGATATCGAGTCAATTCCATTTATAGAAGCAATAAGACAAATTCGCCATGAACATGGTAGTAAACGTGTTTTAAACGTACATCTCACCCTTGTTCCTGCAATAAGTGTTGCTGGTGAACAGAAAACTAAACCCACACAGCATTCAGTCAAGGAACTAATGGAATTGGGGATAATACCGGATATTCTTCTATGCAGGGCATCTGTTCCGCTTTCTGATGAGATGAAGAGCAAAATTGCACTTTTTTGCAATGTATCAGAAAAAAATGTAATATCTGCCGTAGATATTGAAAGTTCAATCTATGAAATTCCTGATATGCTTTGTAAAAATGGATATGACAGTATTGTATTGGAACATTTTGGTTTGGAAAATCGCGGGATCAGCATTCCAGAATGGAACGATTTCTTCTATTCATTAAAACATCCAAAGAATAGAGTTAAAATTGCAGTTGTCGGCAAATATATCTCCCTTCAGGATGCATATCGTTCAATATATGAAGCATTGATTCATGGAGCCGCTGCAAATGAAGCGGAACTTGAGATTGTAAGGATAGATTCTGAGGATATAGAAAAGGAGCGGACAGATAATATCTCATCATTTTTTAAGGATGTTGATGGAATTCTAATCCCTGGCGGCTTTGGAGATAGAGGCATTGAAGGCAAGATAAGTGCAATATCCTATGCCAGAACCTCTAACATCCCTCTATTCGGTATATGTCTTGGTCTTCATTGCGCTGTAAGTGAATTTGCTAGAAATGTTTGCGGACTTAAAAATGCAAATTCTACAGAGATAAATCCAACTACAGAACATCCTGTAATTTCATTATTAGAAGAGCAAGAGATCATAGAAAAGATGGGTGGGACCATGCGATTGGGCGCATATCAATCTGTTTTTAAAAATGGCACTAAGATCAGAGAAATATACGGAAAAGAATCGGTAATGGAAAGGCACAGGCATAGATTTGAGTTCACTCTGAAATATAAAGATATTTTTGAAAAGAACGGTATGATCTGCAGCGGTATCAATCCTAAAAGTAATCTTATAGAGACAATTGAATTAGTTGATCATCCCTGGTTTATTTGTACTCAATTTCATCCAGAGTTTAAATCTAAACCAGTAAAGCCCCATCCGCTTTTTAAAGATTTTATCAGAGCTTCAATTGCCATACAGGATCAGAAGGATGAAAATAAAATCGATAGGATATAATAAATTTATTTTTATGTAACTGTTTAAATATGATCATAACCTGCCCATGCCCGAATTTTATGAGTCCAGATTTTCAACAAGATACTGATACTTCTTTGATTCTTTTATGCTTCATTGGAATGGAAAATTAATTAAACAGTTATAATAAAAACATAACTCAGTATCTCAGATATATAATAAATTTCATTAGATTCAAAGGGAACAATCAATGAACATCTGTGGTTATGAAATCACTCAAAGACAAAGATTTTTCTTAATTGCGGGTCCATGCGTAATCGAAACAAGAGATATTGCGCTAAAAACTGCTGAGAAGTTGAAAGATGTCGCTGATAAACTTGATCTTTTTTTTATTTTTAAATCATCCTATGACAAAGCGAACAGGAGTTCAATATCCTCATTCAGGGGACCTGGGTTAGACGAAGGACTAAGAATACTGGCAGATGTGAAGAAGCAATTCCAAGTACCCATAACAACTGATGTCCACTCTCCTGATGAGGTAACAAGCGTAACCGATCTGGTTGACCTTTTACAGATCCCTGCCTTTTTGTGCAGGCAGAGCGATCTCGTTATAAATGCCGGCAAAAGTGGAAAATCTGTAAATGTTAAAAAAGGACAATTTATTGCCCCAAAGGATGTCAAAAATATCATTGAAAAACTGACGCATTCAGGCTGCGGGAGTTATTCTATTACTGAAAGAGGATACACCTTTGGGTATAACAATCTAGTTGTAGATATGCGATCCTTCCAAATAATCAAATCCCTTAATATCCCTGTTATTTTTGATGCAACCCATTCAACCCAGTTGCCAGGCGGAGGCGCTGTATCTGGCGGAGAGAGAGAATTTATCCCTTTACTGGCAAGATCGGCTGTTGCCGCTGGGATAGATGGACTCTCTATGGAGGTTCATCCGTGCCCAGAAAAAGCGCTTTGTGATTCTTCAAATCAATATTATCTTAATAATATGGAAGAATTGCTAAAGCCCCTAATCGATATTGATAATATAGTTAAAGAGAGAATCCTCTGAATTGAAAAAAAATAGTATAACAGAAGTAAAAAAGGAAGCGCTGATCATTCTATTTATTATATTGATAAATATCTATTGCGGAAGAAGTATGCCTTTTGAACCTATAAGTTTTCGTCCGGACATGAGGGTAAGGAATTATACATCTATTAACTATCAGAAGGGAGATATTGTATGGGATATTAGCGCCACGGAATCTTGCTATTATTTTAATGAAAATCGCTCAATAGCAGAGGAAATAGAGATGAATTACTATAAGGATGGAGAAAAGGCAGCTCTTGTAAATGCAGACAGGGCAATAATCTATACAGATTCGAAAGATATGGAACTTATAGGCAATGTAGATATTCTTTCTTCCAAAGGGCACAGACTGCAGACTAGTAAGATCAGATGGAATAACTTGACCAAAATGCTCAATACTGATGAACCTATAATCATTTATAGAAGGAACGGCGACATAATAAAGGGAATTGGACTTATAGCAAACTATGACCTTGAGAATTATGAAATAAAGAGAAAAGTTATTGCTATTACTGAGAGATCAATCCATAATAAAAATAGAGAAAACAGATGAAGAAAGGACATTTATTAACAGGAATATATATTTTAATATTAATATTTTTATTTACATCGTATACATTTGCCGCTAGAAAAGGTAAAGAAAAGATTATAATCGTTGGTGATAAGGTTAAGACTAGGCTTATATCTACGAAAAATGGGAAAAAGTATTATATTACAGAGTTGACAGGAAATCCAAAGATTAAATTTGGAGAACGAAATTTACGGGCAAAAAAAATTATTATTCGAGGGTATGATAGTGAGATTGCGGAGGGGATTGGAAATGTTATAATTAATGATAAAAAGAGCAAATCCGTAATCAGATCTGAAAAGGCGGTATATTACAAGCATAAAGAAATGGTTGAGATCTTAGGCAATCCCTCATTAATAACAAAAAGAGAAAATGACAATTCCATTGTTCAACTAAAAGCCGAGAAAATGGTCTACGATATTGAGAATGACATTGCCAATGCCTATAGAGGTGTTTTTTTAAAGAATAACGATACAAGGATACAATCTGAAAGACTAATATTTGAAAGAAAAGAGAAAAAATTGATCTTTTTCGAAAATCCTGTAATGTATAGAGGAGAGGATATATTAAAGGGCTCTGAAATTGTTTATTATACTGATAAGAAGGCTCTTTTACTGAATGGGAATGCATATGCTGTAACTTTCAACAATGAGAAAGACTCAAAAGAAGGAAAGATTATCAAGAAAAAGGTGATCACAAAAGGTGATAGAATTGAGCATTATGATGCTGAAGAGAAATTAACAATTATTACAGGAAATGCAAAAATTGAGAGGGATGATGCAATATTCAAGGGAGATAGAATAGAAATTATTGGCAAAGAATCGGATGAGATGACCGGCAATAATGTTATGATTGAATACAAAGAGGAGAACATGGAAGCATATGGAGAGTATTTTAAATATAATAATAAAGATAAATACTCAACGCTATGGGGCGGTTCACATATTATCATTGAAGATGAGGATGCATATAAAGAAAACTCTAAAATCTATGGAAGTTTTATGGAATATTATCACAATATTGATGAGCTCTATATTTCTGGAGATGTTAAAGTTCTTCACGATTCTGAGATAATAAAGGGAGATATGGCAAGATACAGGAGAGAAGTGAAGAATATGTACATTACAGGTAATTCAAGGATAGAAAAGGGAGATTCCGTTATCTATTCAGACTCTATTATTTATAATACAAAAAGCCGTAACACAATGTTAAATGGTAAAATAAAAGGCTTTGTTTCAGATCGTGAGGGATTTTAACACTATAAATTAGTGCTATAGACAATAATATGAGCAAGACACTTAGAATGCAATCATTGGTAAAGAGGTATCGAAATAAGGCAGTGGTTAATGATCTTACATTCAATATTGAGCAGGGTGAAATTGTTGGATTATTAGGTCCAAATGGCGCTGGCAAGACAACAACATTCTATATGATTGTAGGACTAATAAAACCTGACGCAGGCAATATTCATGTAGATGATGAAGATCTGACAAATCTGCCGATGTATAGAAGGGCAAGGCATGGAATAGGTTATCTGCCTCAAGAACCCTCAGTTTTTAGTAAATTATCAGTTAGCGACAATCTCAGAATCATACTTGAGATGCAGGGATTAGAAGAAGAAAAGATTGAGCAGAAATGCGACCTGCTATTAAAGGATCTTTCAATTGAGCAAGTGAAAGATCAAAAGGCCTATACTCTTTCAGGCGGAGAGAGAAGGCGAACAGAGATTGCAAGGACACTGATAACAGATCCAGACTTCCTGCTTCTTGATGAACCCTTTGCAGGTATCGATCCTATTGCTGTTGCTGACATTCAAGAGATAATAGCTTCATTAAAAAAAAGAGATATTGGTGTATTGATCACTGATCATAATGTTAGAGAAACACTTAGCATAACTGACAGATCTTATATTATGTTTAATGGAGAAATACTAATAAGTGGAAATGCTGATAAACTCATTGATAGTCCAAAAGCACGGGAAATATACCTGGGTGAAAAGTTTACTCTATAAATATCATTAGGATAAGAGATGGCAATTTCTTTAAAAACTGGATTGAGACAGACACAGAGATTAACAATAACACAGTCCCTTATCCAATCTATAGAACTGCTGCAGCTTACAGCACTGGAATTAGCAGACAAGATATCGAATGAGCTGCTTGAGAACCCTGTGCTTGAAGAGCAAAACATTAGGGCAACATCATCTAAAAGTCAGGAAGAAACAGTGCTTGCATCAAGGCTGGAGCAAGAATTAAGTGGAGATGAATCGATCAACCAAAGAAGAGAGGAGCAAAAAACAAACTACGAGAACTTCAGTGACAATGGATTCTCCAGTTCATTTAATGATAACGATAAAAAACAGAGATTTATTGAGAATGTAATTCAAGAAAAGGAAACCTTGAAACAGCATCTGCTTCTTCAGGCAAGGTTAATTGGTAAGGATGGTTCGGATTTAGCATTGTTAGAGAATATTATTACATCAATCGATGATAATGGTTTTCTGATCATAGATGTTGAAGTCATAGCAAAGGAAAATAAAAGATCTGTTAATGAAGTCAAGAAAGCAATATCAACCATCAGCGCCTTTGATCCAATCGGCTGCGGAACACGAAATATTCAGGAGAGTTTAGTTGTTCAGGCAGAATTATTGTATCCTAAAGATAATTTATTAAAAAGCATGCTTAAAGAACAATTTACTTTATTAGAAAATCTTGATTATAAGAAGATTGCTAAGAATCTCGGTGTTTCTTTTAATGATGTAATTCAGAAAAGCTCACTTATTCATAATCTCAACCCCTTCCCTGGCGGACAATTCTCAACTAAAGAGATAAGATATATTATTCCTGAAGTTGAAGTAAAGTTAATTGATGATAATATCATTATTAATTTGAACGATGACTGGATTCCAAACATCGGGATCAATACATATTATAGCAATCTTTATAGAAAAAAAAATACAGATAAGGAGGTGAAAGAATATCTTCAAAATAAGATACAATCAGCAAAAAATCTGATGAAAAATATCTCAACCAGGAGGGATACCATAAGCAAGGTTGTAACAGCTATAATGGAACAGCAAAAGGATTTTCTTTTCAACGGAGTGGGGCACCTAAAACCGCTTACAATTTCACAAATTGCAGAAAGTGTAAACCTGCACGAGTCCACAGTAAGTCGGGTTGTAAACGGCAAGTTTGTTCAAACCGATTGGGGAATTTATGAATTAAAGTATTTTTTTGTTTCAAAGCTTAAATCTTTAAATGATGAAGAACACTCTTCAGAGGAGGTTATGGCAAAAATCAAGCAAATAATAAATAATGAAAATCCTGTAAAAACTTTGACAGATGAGGAGATACTTAATGAATTGAAGAAAACTGGAATACAAATTGCAAGAAGAACAATTTCTAAATATAGAGAAGTATTAAATATCCCCTCTTCTGTAAAACGAAAAAGATTAAATATGATGAATTCAGAGAGGTAATAATGAATATTGAGATAACTGGAAGACATATGGAAATATCAAACAGCCTTAGAGAATATACAGAAAAAAAATTTAAAAAGATCGATAAATATTTTCATCATTTTGCTGATATTCACATAATAATGTATATAGAGAAGTTCGATCATATTGTCGAAGCAATAATAAATGGCAATGGTGGGAAATTCTATGCTGTTGAAAAAGCTAATGATATGTATTCATCAATAGATAAGCTAATTCATAAGGTCGAAAAACAGTTAGTAAGATATAAAGAAAAGCATTTTGATCATAAAGCAATTTCAGTTGATAAGATTGGACCTGAAGAAGAAGCAATTGAATATTAGGTTGCTTCTTATTTTTTTATTTACAATCGATTAGTGATAATGAACAACATCTTACAAGCATTGTATATTATATATCTTTATTTTTAAAGTTGCAATAAAAAAAGGACGCAGATTTTTCGCAATGCAATTAAATATTGGCTTTGCTTATTTATTTTTAAAGATCTGCGTCCTTTTAATATAAATAAGACAATCTTCGTTATGCCTCTTAAAGTATTGAGAATAATATATTAAGCTATCCCTGTGATATTATATTCGGTGAAGTGTTGCCAACATCCTGTTGATCTGTCGCTTTTCTCAAGGAGGAGAGTTGTAACGAAAGCCTAAAAAAACGGGTAGAGTAAATTATGAAGAAAGAACAGATATTTATCAAGGATCTTATTGATAATAGTGGCCATATGGATCTGATGCTAAAAATATTTGCAGGAGAAAAAGGTCTTAATAAAGAGATAACAGGCGGAGAGGTAAATAGACCTGGCCTTAGCCTTGCTGGATTTTTTGATTTTTTTGCATTCGAACGAATCCAAATTTTTGGTCTTGGCGAAACTGCTTTTATCAGCAACCTGTCTGATGATCAGAAAAAAAATGTATATGAAAAATTTTTTTCCTACGATATACTATGTTGTATCTTTACACATGATGTAAAGCCTGATAAGATCTTTATAGATTTCGCCAATAAAAAAAATATACCAACATTAGTAACAAAATTCCCTACAACAAGATTTATTAGTTTGCTAACGCACGTTCTTGAGGAAGTATTTTCTCCCTCAACAACCATACATGGCACCCTTGTTGATGTTTTCGGTTTAGGCGTTCTACTGTTAGGGGAAAGTGGAGCTGGGAAAAGTGAAAGCGCGCTTGAACTGGTAGAGAGAGGACATAGACTTGTAGCAGATGATATGGTTGAGGTTCAAAAAACTGACGAATCATTCCTGATTGGAAGCAGTTCTGCAATTATTGCACATCATATGGAAATAAGAGGATTGGGTATTATAAATGTAAGGGATATATTTGGAATTCGATCTGTGAGGAATAGGAAAAGGATTGAACTTATAATCCTGCTTGAAGACTGGGATCCTGACAATCAGTATGACAGACTAGGGATAGATGAACAGAAATATAATATTTTGGGTATTGATGTATCATATGTGGTTATTCCAGTTAAACCAGGACGAAATATACCAGTAATAATTGAAACTGCAGCGCTGAACCATCGTTTAAAAAAGATGGGAATCTATTCTGCAAAAGAGCTGGACAACAAAATTCAGAATATGAGCCAAAAGGAGAATTAACAATTAATGACTGAAAAGAATGCATATATTAAAAGCGATGCTGGGGTTCATGCAAGACCTGCTATGATGCTTGTACAGGAAGCAACGAAGCACGCTTGTGATGTTATATTGATAAAGGATGGAGTTGAAGCAAATTGCAAATCAATTTTATCTGTTTTGGGGTTAGCCATAACCTCTGGAACAACACTGATTGTAAGAGCAGATGGCGAAGGAGAGGAAATGGCTGTTGATAAGTTAGTATCAATAATAAATAGAGATTTTAAAATAGATGAAAGCGAGCAATAAGAAAATATTTGCAATCTAAATTTTTCCTATTCAGATAGAATCTGAATAGATAAATATGCTGAGGGAAGTAACAGTTTTTGTATATCTGGAGATTCATCAAATATGAATATCAATTAAACATTTTTGGTAAGTTCAAACTGATTTCAGAAGGTCAGAATATGTTTTATAGGCGATTATGGAAAAGCGCCTATTGTAGATAATTGAATACAGGTAAAGATAATTGATCCAAAATCTATCTTTAATCCTATAACATTAAAAGATAGTTAACTTGTCTATCCTTTTCAATAAGTATGAAAAAGAAGATTATTAGTTTATCACGACTTCAGGATGCTCTATTCCTTATTGGAATATTTATATTTTCTTCTGTTTTAATTTTAGGATTATTCCCGAAAACAAGAATAGAAGAAGATTCTGGCAGTGTCTTCTTTTTATTCACATTGATGATAATCCCTGTACTTGTAGCTATATACTTTATAGTTATATCTTTTCATCGGAAATTATTTTCTGAAAAATCGGAAGTAGATTCAAGCATTAGATTAAAAATTGCTCTAGCCCTAATATTTGTCGCTATCCTACCATCCTTACCAATCATATTCGTTTCAAATTATATCATAGATAACGCGATTTCAGATTTTATTTCAGAGAAAACTACTAAAGCAATTGAGGATGCACTTGAGCTTTCTTATGATTATTTACAAGAAAATCATGAAAACTTGCAGGGTGAATTAAGAACACTCTATTATACTATTAAAAATGGGCGTATAAACCTTGATTCAAATAAAAACAGGAATTATATTATTAAAATCAATAAATTAAAGGGTTACAGCACAGGAATTTTCAAGGTCGTAAAAAAGGGCCCTTTGGATAATGAAATTTATAAACTTGACTCAGCAAGATCAGATAATTATCATTCCTCCAGTGTTATAAGATACTTAAACCTTATCAATCTGAAGCATGGTTTTTACGTATATAGTTTCTCGATTGACGAAAGCGATATGTTATTAGGAGCATTATACAGTCAAAATTTTTTAATTGCAATATACAAGGAAATACCTGCAGATATTACCAAAAGGATATCAGCATATCAGGAGGATATAAGAAAATATAATGAGGAAAAATATTCAAATGTTTATTTAAAAACAAGGGTTAGAGTATTCCTTTTAATTTTTTCACTTATTCTAATTATGTTTTCAATTATTGTTAGCCTCTTAATATCAAGGAATGTTACACGGCCTGTTTTAGAGTTAGTGAAGGCGGCAAAAAGTGTTGCTTCTGGCAATTTTAAAATATATTTGAACAGGAATTCGAGTGATGAGCTGTCTCTACTCTTTAATTCATTTAATAGGATGGTAAAACAACTTGATGATAGCCGTAAGTTAGTCTATCAAACCCAAAAGCTACAAGCCTGGAAGGATGTGGCTGCAAAAATAGTGCATGAGATCAAAAATCCTTTAACTCCAATAAGACTATCGGCTGAGAGAATTAGAAAGAGATATAAAGAGGGACATCCTGATATTGATAATATTGTTATGACCGGCTCTGAAACAATAATTGAAGAGGTTAAGGTTTTAGTTAGGATATTAAGTGAATTTACTAGATTTGCTAGAATGCCTGAGATGAAGGCTGAGTTTCAAAGTCTTAATCCTATTTTAGCAAATTGTGTTAATCTGTTTCAAGGTCATGAGGATGTAACAATTATAACAGAATTTGACAAATCAATTCCTGATATCTATATCGATAAAATTCTAATCAGGCAGGCAATTACGAATATTCTTCATAATGCAATCGATGCTGTAAAAGAAAAGGGGATTATCCATGTAAAATCAAAGTATATTGATGATGTTGAAGATAATGTTGTCAGAATTGTGATCAAAGATAATGGGAAAGGTATAAAACAGAAGGACCTGGAAGGTATATTCGAGCCAACATTTTCAACAAAAGCTGGTGGGACAGGTTTAGGATTAACGATTGTTGAGAAGATCATTATTGAACATTATGGCAAGATTTCATGTAATTCTGTATACGGAGAAGGCGCTGAGTTCATTATCGATCTGCCAGTAATATTATATTAGAAATCCTTCATAAGGGGAAATAGACCCCTATAATAATACTTTAAAATTGCTCTACAAATATACACTATTTTATTAAATTATCCGGAAGAGGAAGAATGTGGCTAAGATATTGTTAGTTGATGATGAAGCCAATATCCTAAAGATAATGACCTCTATCCTTCAGGATGAAGGGCACATTATATACGCTAGTGAATGCGGTAACGAAGCATTAGATTTTTTAAAAAAGAATAATGTAGATATTGTATTCCTTGATGTATGGCTGCCAGATATTGACGGGATCGAGGTTCTTGAAAGGATAAAGCAAATGAATCCTGATATTGCAGTAATAATGATATCAGGGCATGGTTCAATCGATATTGCTGTTAAATCTACAAAAATTGGCGCATTCGATTTTCTTGAAAAACCACCATCAATGGAAAGGGTACTGACATCGCTAAACAATGCGCTGGAACAGATAAGACTTAAGAAGGAGAATATACGTCTTCGAAAAGAGGCTCAACATGGAGATAAGTTAGTTGGAATTTCTGATGGGATATACGAGGTTGAAAAAATAATTTCTAAAGCTGCAGCTACAAACGCAAGAGTACTTATTACCGGAAATAGTGGAACAGGGAAAGAGCTTGTAGCCAAGTCTATCTTTAAAAACTCTAAAAGATCAGAAAAACCATTTATTAAAGTAAATTGCGCTGCTATTCCTGATGAGCTTATAGAGAGTGAGCTTTTTGGTCATGAAAAGGGATCCTTTACAGGAGCCTCAAACAGAAAACTGGGCAAATTCGATATGTCAGATGGAGGCACTCTGTTCCTTGATGAAATATGCGACATGAGCGCAAATGCTCAGGCAAAAGTACTGCGGGTTTTGCAGGAACAGCAGTTTGAAAGAGTGGGAGGTAATGATACAATTTCTGTTGATGTTAGGATTATCTCAGCTACTAATATTGACATTAGAAAAGCTGTTTCAGAAGGTAAATTTAGAGAAGATCTATATTATAGGCTGAATGTAATACCTATCCATATACCAGCTCTTACAGAAAGGAAAAAAGATATACCACTTCTTGTTGATTATTTCATAGATAATTTTTCAAGAGAGCATGGGCTTGGAACTAAGGAGATTACAAAAGATGGAATAAATTTCTTTTTAAACCATACCTGGCCTGGAAATGTGCGTGAGTTAAAAAATATCATTGAACGACTCTGTATTATGATACCAGGCGATATAATAGATAAAGATGATATTGAGAAGTATATTGACTCTTATGATTATGAGGATGTTGCTGCTAGAGAAATTTCATCATTAAAAAAAGCAAGAGAAGAATTTGAAAAGGAATATATTACACAGGTCTTAAGGGAAAATGATAATAACATATCGGTTACAGCTAAAATTCTTGGAATTGAAAGGTCAAATTTACATAGAAAAATAAAACAATATGCCATAGATGTGGAACATGATTAACTATTTCGATAGAAAAATATCATATTTTCGATAAATATATAACAATGTGAGTGTCTCAATGAAGGTAAACCAATTACTAGAATACATTAAAGATGCCAATAGAGATAGGAAACTAGTGCTATTTCGTGATAAAAAAGAGCTTCATTTCCTTCACCAATGGATAGAAAAGAAACAAAATATCCATGAAAATGATGATTATAATAATCTTACTGTTAGTGAAACAATTGAGAGATGCACATTATGCAACGATACAAAGAAGAAAAGATTTGGTTACGGAAATGGACAAAACGGAGTAATGATCATATTGAATACTCCGGGGATAATAGATGAGATTGAAAAGAAATCACTTGAAGTTGAATCTGTAGATATGTTAAAAAAGATGCTTAAATCGATAGACTTGGATCTAAAGGATAGTTATACTACTAATCTTATTAAATGCAAGGTTAATAATCTGTTAACTAAACCGAGTCTGATGTTTAAAAATTGTGAGAGTATATTGGAAAAAGAGATAATAAGCTTCATGCCTCAGGTTATTATTGTAATGGGAGATAGACTGCCTCTAAGAAATATAACAAATAAGTACACCAAAATTTCATGGAGCCATATTGAACATCCCATGACATTGATAAAGCTTCCGGAACAAAAAAGAGAGGCATGGGAAACACTTAAGCAGGTTAAGTCTAAGCTTCAGAATAGCTAAATTTAAAAGCTTTACGAGTTGGGATGTGTAAATACTTGATTTTTCTGATTTGCATTAGGTTATTATTCAAATATTAGTATTGTAAATTATTCATTAAGCGTAAAATTTGTTCTTCAGTAAGTTCTCCTGTTTTAATAATAATATTTTTAATTAAAATCTACTTTGGGGAATCTTTCGTTTAATTCTGTCATCAGCCTTTTTTCAATGTCATTTGTCGTTTTCATATTAAGTATTTCGTTAACTAATTCTTCGCATTCAGTAATTGTAACTGATCGGATTATCCGTTTGATATGGTAGATGAAAGCAGTACCCATAGAGAAATCTCGGAATCCCAACCCCATAAGGATCATAGTATATTTTGGTTCTCCAGCTATCTCCCCGCATATTGATATGGGAACTGAATGTTTTTTTGATATATCTACAATCTGCTTTAGAAAACGTAAGACTGACAGATTAAGGGGATTATACAGAAAAGCAATCTTCTCATTTATCCTATCAACTGCCATAGTGTACTGAACAAGATCGTTTGTTCCAACTGAGAAAAAATCCGAGTAGTCTGCAAGTATATCTGCATTTATAACAGCAGAAGGGACTTCAATCATAATGCCTATAGGAATATTTTCATTAAAAGGTGTGCCCTCTCTTTTTAGATCACTCATAACTTCTTTAACAATGTTTTTTGAATTTATTATTTCTTCAACTGTTGATATCATTGGGAACATCAGCTTTACATTTCCATAAGCGCTTGCTCGCAGGATTGCTCTTAGTTGTGTAATAAAAAGGTCTATATTTTGCAGACTGAATCTGATTGCTCGGCACCCTAGAAAGGGATTACTTTCCTTGTATGAGTTAGCATATGAAAAAATTTTATCTCCTCCTACATCAAGGGTTCTAATGGTTACAGGTAAAGGACTAAAGAACTCAACTACTTCTTTATATTTATTAAACTGTTTTTCTTCATCTGGCAGTGATTTTTCAAGAAATAGGAATTCTGATCTATAAAGCCCGATTCCATTAGCTCCATGATCTTTTATAATTTTCATCTCCTCAGGCATCTCAATATTTCCCAGAATAGATATTTCTTCATCATCAAGGGTAACTGATGGCAGATGGACAGCTTTGGCATAGTCTATTTCCTGTAGTTTAAGATTTGCCAAGTCTTTTGTATATTGTTTAATCTCCTTCTGGGATGGATTGATTGTCACAACACCATGAAGAGCGTCAACAATTACAAGATCTCCGTCATTAACAAGAGATGTTCCTTTTATTGTACCAACTATAGCCGGAATCTCCAAAGCTCTTGCCATAATTGCAGTATGAGAAGTTCTCCCCCCCTTATCTGTTATAAAAGCAAGAATCTTGTTCTTATTCATCATGGCTGTGTCAGAAGGTGTTAGATCCCTTGCAAAAATTATTACCTCCTGGTCAAGGGAGGATAAATCTGTTATTTCATTTTCTTGAAGATTGTTTATTAATCTTTTATTTATGTCTGAAATATCTATCATTCTTTCTTTTAGATATTCATCATTAATAGAACTTATACCCATAATTATTTCCTGGGTAATATCGTTCAGTACCCATTCAATATTCCTTTTTTCACTTCGAACCTTTTCTTTTGCTTTTTCGTCTATAAGCGGGTCTTCCAATACAAAGAGATGGCTGGCAAAAATATCAGCCATGTCCTTTGAAAGATTATTCGCAATTTGTAATTGTATTGACTCAATATCGTCTCTTGTCTTCTGTATGGCCTTTTCAAATCTGCTGATTTCCTCATCAACCTGATCATCAGCTATTATATATTTGGGTATTATTATATTCGTACCTTTATATATATATGCTTTCCCGATCCTTAAACCAGGAGATGCAGTTATGCCTGTAATTTTAGTATGCATTTATTTTTCCTGATAATTACAATTACCTCATGGATATCTATAAAATATTTAATGGAAAAAAATAGTAGTGATATTTTTTTCAGCCAATATTTCCAAGATGTGGAGATATGATTTGGTGATTGTATTTTTATGACACTCTTAAGTTGCTTATTATAAATTTTGAAAATAAACTATAATCTATTGTTCACGTCTTCTATTATTATTTTATTTAGATTTTCTAAAGAAAATAATAATATATATAAAAAATTTGAAAAATTGGTATATTGATTATTGATTTAGCTTGAAATATTATCTATAATTATTGATTATTTACTATAGAATACTTTATAATTAAATTCAATGAATATTGCAACTATTTTTACTGAATTAGAATTTCAAAAAAAAATAAATAAATATACTGAAAAATAATCTAAAAGAAGAGAAATTTATTTTTATTATTTATTATATATACCATTCAGCGAAAATCACTGTTTATATTCCAACAAATAGAGGTCAAGATTGATGTTGTCAAATCATAGAGGATTAAAAAGTATTGTAATCCTATTGTTTTTCATAGTTAATTCAATACTATTATGCAATTCATCAGGGGGAATGGATTTGGACAAACTACGAGAAAAGATGGTCACAGAGCAGATAGAATCAAGAGGGGTCAGGGATGCAAGGGTACTTAAGGCAATGAATGATGTCCAGAGACATAAATTTGTAGCTGATCATCATATTAGAGAAGCCTATTATGATCATCCCTTACCTATTGGTCATGAACAAACCATCTCTCAGCCTTATATTGTTGCCCTCATGTCAGAATTGTGTGAATTGGATGGTTCAGAAAAGGTGCTTGAGATAGGTACCGGTTCTGGGTACCAGGCTGCCATTTTATCTCTCCTGGCAAAGGAAGTATACTCAATAGAGATAGTTGAACCTCTTGGCAAAAGTGCTGCAAAAAGACTGAAGTTACTGGGCTATAATGTTAATGTTAAAATTGGTGATGGATATAATGGTTGGCCAGAAAAAGCGCCTTTTGATGTAATAATACTAACTGCAAGTCCACGAAGAATCCCTGAAACGCTTATTAAGCAGCTTAAAGATGGTGGTATTTTAGTGGCTCCAGTTGGTGAAATTAATCAGGAACTTGTAAAAATTGTTAAAAAAGGTGAAAAACTGATCAGAGAAACAGTAACCTATGTCAGATTTGTTCCAATGGTGCATGGGAACAAAAATAGGGATAAATAGACAACTATAATCCCTAAACTGATAAGCGTGAAGGATTACACATAAAATCTGTTGAAATATTTATATCAATTGAGGAAGGATTTTCGCAAGAGAATCCGATATTTTATAAGTAGCAATATCATCGTATGGTGTTGGATCCCTGTTTATAATTATAACCGGCTTTTTATTCCGGAAGGCAACATCAACAAAAGAACATACAGGAAACACAACCAATGAACTTCCGAGAGCCATAAACAGATCGCACTCCTTTGACGCCTTTTCTGCGATTTCAAGATGTTCAGGATTCAGATTCTGTCCGAATGATACAGTATTTGGTTTAAGAAATCCGCTGCACTCTTCACACCTGGGATCATAATCAGTTTCTTCAATTATATTTAGCACGATTTCAATGTCGAATATTTTATTACAGTTCATGCAGATTGCCTCACTATTTGTGCCATGCAGGTTAACTATTCTTTTTTTATCAACTCCGCCCTTTTCGTGAAGTCCGTCAATATTTTGTGTCAGCAGCCAAAAAAATCTACCTGACTTATCCAGTTCACCCAGGGCTGTATGCGCAGGATTGGGATCAGCTTTAAGCATTGTTGGGATTGTGTCGCTTTTATATCTCCAGTAGTATTTTCGTTTTTGCTGATCGCTCATAAATTCCTGAAGCGTCACTGTTTTATATTTACTCCAAACTCCCCCCGGGCTTCTAAAATCGGATATTCCAGATTCTGTTGAAACGCCGGCACCTGTTAGCACAGTGATTTTTTTTGACTTTGAGATAAGTTCTTTTATCTTTGGTATTTCCATTATCTGAATTATCCTGATATTATATTTATTCTCTCTCACTTTTAGCATGTAAGAGATAATGAATCAGATATGATTAAGTTATCGATTTTATTTGTAATCAGATAATATTCTAAGGATAGAATGCCATGTTATCTAACCCTGCTTTCTCGTCAAATCCTAGTATAATATTGGCATTCTGCACAGCATTTCCGGACTGCCCCTTTATAAGATTGTCGATTACTGAAGTAATAAATAGCTTCCCAGTTCTCTCGTCAATCAATGGACGTATCTCGCATCGATTTGAGCCTCTTACGTCAGTTGTGTTTGGCGATTTATCAGTAATAATCACAAAGGGCTTATTTTTGTAATAATCTCTATAGATTTCCATCACACTTTTTGTGTCGTATCCTTCCTGAATATCAGTATATATTGTTGTAAGTATCCCTCTGTTCATGGGAACTATCTGAGGAACAAAGAGTATCTTTACAGGATTTATGCCTCTTTCATTAAGTATACTTTCAACCTCGATTATATGCTGATGTCTTCCTTCTCTATATGTGTTTACGTTTTCATATCGCTGTGGATAGAAATTTGATTCACCAGGATTTTTACCAGCGCCGGAAACGCCAGTCTTGCCATCGCAAATAATTGTATCGGAATCGACAATTCCAGCCTTCACTGCAGGCAAAAGACCAAGTATCATAGATATTGCAAAGCATCCGGGATTTCCAACAACTCTGGCAGTTCTAATTCTATCGAAATATAACTCAGGAAGCCCATATACTGATGAATCGAGTATTGATTCAGATTGATGGATTTCCTCCATTCCTTTAAAACGAGCATAAACGGAGTACTCTTCTTTAGATCTGAATCTGAAATCACCGCTAAAATCTATAACCGGGATCTCTCTATTAAAGAATTCATTAATAATTGTCATTCCTGCTCTATCAGGTGTAGAGAAAAAAGCAATGTCAATATCTGAATAATCGATACGTTCAGTGCTTTCTACAGAAATATCACAAAATCCCTTAAGATGAGTAAAGACATTGCTGATTGAATTACCTATATCCTTTCTTGCAATAAGCTGCTTTATCTCAATTTCCGGATGACGGAGTAATATTTCGATCAAGCCAAGCCCACCGAATCCGGTAGCTCCAACAATTGTCGCCTTTTTCATAAAAAATTGCCTATGATATCGATTTTTTTATATTATACAAAAATTTATAAACATCGTTTACAAATCTATTTCCTGACTCATCCATAATATTCAATATCTTGCTGCCGATTACAATAATATCGGCAAATTCAGATATTCTCTTTGCTGATGAAGCGCTATCAATTCCGAATCCTACTGCTATAGGGAGATCGATTATCTTTCTTGCATCGATTATATAGTTCTTTAGATGCTCATGTGGTTTCTTCCCAGCTCCAGTAGTGCCAACCCTAGAGGTGCAGTAAGTAAAACCGCTGGCAACCTTTTTTATATTTCTAAGCCGCTTTTCACTTGTTGTTGGAGAAAAAACATATACTGGATGCTGACTATATTTTTTGCATGTTAAGAAAAAATCCTCTCTATCTTCCTCTGGAGTGATATCCGGTACAATCAATCCATACATGCCTGCCTTTGAAGAATCTTTTATAAATTTCTCAATCTTTGTATTAAAAACTATATTGTAGTAGGTCATAAAAAGGAAATCGATAGTTTTATAGGAGCTTGTCATCTCCTTTGCAAAGTTAAAACAGTCAGCAACAGATACATTATTCTTAAGAGCAGCCTGATTTGCATTGAGGATTGTTTTACCGTCAGCTATCGGATCTGTAAATGGTATTTGTAATTCAATGTAATCAACACCTGCATCCGCCATTGCACTAATCAACTCTTTGCCGTGCTCCAAAGACGGATATCCTAGTACAATATGGGTCATCAGCGATTTGTTAGTAATGCTATTGCTCATTGTTCATCTGCCTCTCTCACCTTCGTTTTTAAAAAGGATACCCATTCCTGATCTTTTAATGCCTCTGCAATAAGAAATATATCCTTATCTCCCCTGCCGGATATGTTGATCACTATAATTTTATCCTTTGACAACCTGGGCGCTGTCTCAATTCCCCAAGCCAGAGCATGGGATGATTCAAGAGCTGGGATTATACCTTCAGTCTTAATCAGGAGCTTAAGCGCTTCAATTACCTTTTTATCTGTGACATTGAAGTATTTTATTCTTCCTATTGAATGAAGATATGCATGTTCTGGACCAACACCGTGATAATCGAGTCCTGCTGCAACTGAATGTGTGGGCAATGTCTGCCCATCTTTATTCTGTAGGAACAGAGACCTATAACCCTCGATAATACCTTCTTTTCCCTTTGCAAATCTTGCAGCATGCTTTCCGGAATTTATCCCAAGTCCGCCTGCTTCAACACCGATCATCTTAACTTCATCAAACTTCAGAAATGGATAGAAGAGTCCTATTGAGTTGCTTCCTCCTCCTACACAGGCAATCAGATAATCTGGTAGTCTTCCCTCCATCTGTTTCATCTGAGTTATCACCTCTTTCCCAATAATAGACTGAAAGTCTCTTACTATAACAGGATATGGGTGTGCGCTTAATGCAGAGCCGACCAGAAGATGAGTAGTGTCAAGTGTTTCCGTCCAGTTTCTGATCGATTCATTTACCGCATCCTTCAGGGTCATATTGCCTGTTGTCACCGGAGTGACTTTAGCACCGAGCTGTTCCATCCAGAAGACATTCGGCCTCTGTCGTTTCATATCGGTTTTCCCCATGAATATTTCGCATTCAAATCCAAACTTTGCAGCGACTGTTGCTGTTGCAAAGCCGTGTTGTCCTGCGCCTGTTTCTGCTATAAGTCTTTTTTTCCCCATCCTCTTTGCCAGTATTGCCTGTCCTATGGCATTGTTTATCTTGTGCGATCCTGTCTGCCCCAGTCCCTCCTGCTTAAGATATATTCTAGCTCCGTTAAGCTGCTTTGTCAGATTCTCTGCATAGTATAGAGGGGTTGGCCTTCCTGAGAATGTTTTAAGAATATTATTAAATTCAGTTTTAAAATTATTATCTCCTTTGGCATCTAAATATGCATTCTCAAGTTCTTCCAAAGCCGGAATCAGCATTTCAGGGACATATCTTCCGCCATATTGTCCAAAATGCCCCTTGGTTTTAAATGGGTTCAAAGTTGTTTTCTTGTTCATTTATATTCCTACACTGTAAATCATAATAAGCGAGAGTATCGCAAGAGGATTTGAGAAATTATGTTGATATAATTATGAAGTAATGAAAATCAACTATGTCAATCAAAATTTGACTTGATATTTTTTAATAACATTTATATGTTTTTAAAATACCTAGAATATTCTAAGGAGGGGAACGAGCAGCCGCGCTAGTTTGACGAATTCAAACGGTGAGGAAAGTCCGGACACCACAGGGCAGGGCGCTGGTTAACAACCAGGCGTCGTGAGGCGACGGAAAGTGCAACAGAAAATATACCGCCAGACACTAGTCTGGCAAGGGTGAAATGGCGAGGTAAGAGCTCACCGCGCCTGTCGTGAGGCAGGCGGCAGTGTAAACCCCGCTCGGTGCAAGACCAAATATGCAACCGCCTGAAAGTTGCCCGCTTGAGGTTGCGGGTAGGTCGCAAAGAGATGCATAGTAATATGTATCCAAGTCAGATGGCTGCATAAACAGAATCCGGCTTATGGTCCCCTCCTGAATTTAATCATTGTATCTAAATATTAGATCAGGTCTCCTGCAAACTCGCTGGCATTTCTAACAAATATTGTTGTCTTAAATCCGCTGATCATCTTATTAAGCCATTGAGCATACTCAGATTCAGACCCTGGTTCAGGATCATTGAGTCCAAGAAAAACAATATCAGCATTCTTGCTGTAGTTGTGCATAATGTCAATAGTTGTAGAATTTGAAGGTTTAACAATAACCTCTGTATCTGCTTTAATTCGAGTTTCTGGTATTAGAGAAGCCAGACTGGATGTAACCTCATCCATCTCGCTTTCGTTTTCTACTATCGAGCGAATAACAATCCTTGCATATTTCCACTCTTCATTAAGACATAGCAGATGAGCTAGTAAGAGCATAAGATCGCCATTCCTTTGTTTGCCTCTCCACCAGATGTCAATCTGTTTTTTTTGATTCGGTATCTGCTCCCATTTAAGGCGGGATATGATCGTGCTGATTCCTGTATTAGATAAACCATGAAGTATACGCAGTATTGATTCAAGTCTTTCTTGCTTGCTGGGCCATCCAAACATTACTGCATTACATTTAAGATCAGCAATACCCTTAGATTGAGCAATATCTATAACTCCATTTTCAAAGTCTGACACAACATCAACTTCACTAAACGCGACTAGTCCCTCCTCATTCAATACACGATCAATTTTTTTATGCTTAAAATCAGTTTCAATTTTTCCATTTTTCAGATCGCCTTCAATTAATTGGCATACTGTTACTATTCCGTTATTTTGATTGAACCACGCAGCAAGACGGACAAGCTCAATTCGTTTAGCAGCATCTCCAGCGAATAATAGGAAATGTGGACGCCAGTTACGTGGATTACTTTCATATCTATGGAGTTGAAGAAGAGTAAAACGTGTTAAGGCTATCCATAATCCAGCCCGGACATCCCCCCATTGATGCTGTAAAGAACGACGTTGAAGGAAGAGATACAGAATTAATTCAAGCACAATAGTAACAATACAGGCATAAGGATTGATCAGGAACATGACTACTATAGCTCCACAAGAGCCAAGAAGAGATAAATACCAGGGCACATTTATTGTGGGGCGGTAGGAAGGATTACCGACAAGTTTTTCTAAGGCAGCGCTAAAGTTTATAACAACATAAAGAGTAAGGAACAAGATCGTTACAAACTGAGCAACTGAATTAAGACCTCCCAATGTTACAGCAACAAGTGCAATAGCTCCGGTTACCCATGTTGCAATAGTTGGCTGACCTGTTTTTGAGAGTCTTGAAAAAAATTTGGGGGCTAGTCCGTCTTTTGCAAGCGATTGAAGCACACGAGGCCCTCCGAGCACACTGCCAAAGGATGATGAAAGTATAGCACCCCAGAGACCAGGATAGACCAGCCAAGCTCCTAGTACTGCAACTTTTGTCCAGGCAATTCCAGGTTCTGCAAGTTCCTCATAACTTATGCGCGCGGATATTGACAAAAGGATGAGTACAATAATATATGTGCAAGCACCAGTGACTACGGAAAGAAGAGTGCCTTTCGGAATTGAACGCTGGGGATCTTTAAGGTCCCCGCTCATTCCGATCCCTGCAGTAAAGCCTGTGACAGCAGGGAAAAATACCGCAAAAACGTACCAGAAGCCTTTTGGAGCTGTTCGGTAAGTAGCTGTTAATTCCGGCATGTGTAATCCATAGCTAAATACACCAACAGCCAAAGCGAGCAAAGAGATGCCTACAGTTATCATAATCGGTATCTGCATCTTTAGAACTAGGCTGGCGCTTCTGCTTGAAACCGCAGTTATGAAAATAATGATAACTGCTGTTAATATCAGAATATCGGTATTGTCTGAATTAGGCCAAAAACTGATAATCGATTCTGCCAGACCAAAGCTGTAAAATGTAATACTTAATGTCCGACAAAGAAAAAGTGGGATGCCAATTGCACCACCAAGTTCAGGTCCAAGGCTGCGGGAAATCATGTAATACTCTCCTCCGACTCCAACTCGCCTGTTAGTAGCAACTGCAGAAGCGCTCAAAGCTGTAATAAATGTTATTGAAGTGGACATAAGCACAATAAGGATTGTAAAGGGAAGACCGATATTACCAACAACCCATCCAAATCTCAGGTACATAATTAAACCAAGGATCGTTAAAAGGCTTGGTGTAAAGACACCTAAAAATGTACCAAATTTTTGCCCAGATTGTGATATTGGTTTTTCAGATGATAAATTAATGGACATTATCTATACCTTTTCTCATTATTTTCTTGTATAATATTTATTTTTGATGACTTTTTTTGGTGGGGTATTTTCTTTGATCTAATGTATTTTATATGCTATATTTCATATTAATGCATTTGATGGTTCTAATTATCAGATTTCATGATATTTTATATATTATACTATTCCTTAGGATTTGCAAAGGATATTTTTTAAATATAAGATTGTCATGCAATTTTTAGATAATTATTCTATTTATTCAGGTTTATAGATGTTTTAAATTTCCATGAAGTTAGTTTACTAACGATAAATAATCTATCTGCACTATAGGATCGTTTACATAAGAACTGGAAATATCATCTCAGTGTTGTCTATATTCTGTCAAGATGTCTATAATAGAAAATCTGTTATTAGATGTATGCTAATGTTAAGCTAGGATATAGTTGAGAGGACAAGCATTGGAGTAATATCATTAAAAAAAAGACCAGAGTATAATGATGATCAACCTATGATTTAAATTCAATATACAAAAGAATAAATCTCATTTTGCATGTAGACAATATTTATAGCAAAAGCATTTCTCTTTCTCTGGGGTGTCATCAGTATATCCCCTTGACTTTTGGACAGGGGTTAAACCCATTCTATTTTCAGTGTTTACTTTTGCGCCGTATTTAATAAGAAGTTCTATTATTCCTATCTTCCCCTCCTTATTAAAGGCAAAATGTAAAGGTGTATCACCTTCATTATTTTTTGCATTAAGTTTTGCTCCCTTTTCGATTAGTAATTTACCGATCGATATCACACTTCTTGTATCCTTTAACTCAGGAAAAGCAGCAGCAAAGTGAAGAGGGGTGTTGCCGACATTATCAACACTATTTACATCACTACCTTTTTCTAATAAAAACTCAGTAATTTGCCTGTATCCATAACCAACCGCCATGTGTAGAGGAGTTGCGCCAGAAAATTCATCACTAATATCTGAAATATCTAAGGCACTCTCAATAAATTCCTTTACCTTAGCAAAATCATTATTTTCAATAGCAATAAACAATTCTTGCATTGTTACACTCCATCATGAATATTGTTTCACATCAAAACTTCCTGTAAATAATAAAGGATGGTCTAGGCAAACTGGCAAATATAATAACCTTTAAATTAAGATATATGTTATTTTATATCAAATTTGTTGCAAGAATTTTTCGACTTGTGTGTATGATTCCTGTTTTTTGGGGGTTATAAGATTTATTCAAACAAGGAGTATAGTAATTATCAACTATTTATCATTATTGCATTGTGCAGAGCATCACTCAGTTCTTGGATTTTATAGGGTTTGGCTACAAATCCACAAAAACCGAAATCTGAATAATTAGTCATTATAGGATTTCCTGAATAACCACTAGATACTATGGACCTGATATTGGGATCAATATTCTTTAACCTCCTGATTGTTTCCTTTCCTCCCATACCTCCTGGTATTGTAAGGTCCATTATTACAGCATCATAAGGACAACCAATATGTAAAGACTGCATGTAAAGTTCAATTGCTTCAACGCCATGTTGAGCAAAATCTACATCATATCCCATATGCTTTATCATTTTGCCAAGAATTTTTCTTATTTCAACATCATCATCCATAACCAGAATCCTTCCCTTCCCATTTAATAACATCTGCCCCACTCCTTTCTTTTGTACTTCTTTTATAGGAGAAGCTGGAAGATATATACTAAATTCAGATCCAACCCCCACAATTGATTGAACAGTTATATGCCCATCAT
>JAXHTB010000060.1:0-13438 GCA_034190185.1 Spirochaetota bacterium
ATAAATTTCTCGTGAAAAAGGTATACTGCGAGAACCCATAGAAGGATCTTCCGGATTATTTATAGCTGTTAGCTCTTCCATCTTGCCTTCTGGATAGTTCTCAATTACTACACGAAGGGGACGCAGTACAGCCATTACACGAGGAGATCGTTTGTTAAGATCTTCCCTTAAACAATGCTCTAGAAGTGCAATGTCTACAACACTGTCTCTTTTTGCGACACCAATTCTCTCGCAGAAATCCCGAATTGCCTCAGGTGTGTAACCGCGCCTACGCAAACCAGATATCGTTGGCATACGCGGATCGTCCCAACCGCTAACGTATTTCCCTTTAACTAATTCAAGCAACCTTCTTTTGCTCATTACTGTAAAGTTTAGATTTAATCGCGCAAATTCGATCTGTTGGGGATGACACTCCACATTAAGTTCGTCAAGTATCCAGTCATAAAGAGGGCGATTATTTTCAAATTCAAGTGTGCAAATTGAATGGGTAATGCCTTCAATTGAATCTGAAAGACAATGCGTAAAGTCATACATCGGATATATACACCACTTATTTCCTGTTCTGTGATGCTTAGCTCTTTGAATGCGGTATATTACAGGGTCTCTCATATTGATATTGCCGGAACTCATATCAATTTTCGCTCTTAATACACGTTCACCATCTTTAAATTCACCTTTATGCATACGCTCAAAAAGGTCAAGATTTTCATTAATTGATCTGTTCCGATATGGGCTTTCCCTGCCAGGTTCGTTTAATGTACCACGATATTCTCTTATCTCATCAGCACTGAGATCGCAGACATAAGCTTTATCCTTTTTAATTAGTTGAATAGCATATTTATGCAATTTTTCAAAGTAGTCAGATGCATAATATAGATGCTCCTTCCAATCGAAACCAAGCCATTTTACGTCCTCCATGATCGAATTAACGTATTCAATATCTTCTCTGCTTGGATTAGTGTCATCAAACCTAAGATGACATACACCATTATCATTTTCTGCTGCAATACTGAAATTAAGACAGATCGATTTAGCATGTCCAATATGCAGATATCCATTAGGTTCAGGAGGGAACCTAGTAACAACGCGGCGGTTGTTTTTACCCGCTTTTAAATCCTCAGCAATAATATTTCTTATAAAGTCAGTTGAAGCAGCATCAGAGTTCTTTAGGTCCTTGACTTCATTATCTGTTTTATTATTGTTGTTTTCTAATTGATTATTTTGATTATGTTTCATTTTATCTTTTCCATTATCTTATGATTATTGGAAATAAAATAGTTGTCAACATTTTATTAAAAAATTAAATATACATTGTTAAATTATGTTGAAAATTTACTCTATCCTATATAGAAATAAAATAATTGTTGACATCAGTTTATAATATTAAAATCATTTTGTATATAAAAGTTTCCAAATAATATATTGACTTTTGAATAATAATATTTATAATTAATATCATTACATTTGGAGGGATATTATGAAAAGAACAATTGGGATAGTCATTACTCTTTTTCTTTTTGCAGGATGCAGCGCTGTTCAATACCGTGATGTTAATGAAGATAGTGGCTCTAGGGAATGGGGGCCAAAAGAGATCAAGGTGACTGTAGGTAAAATGGTAGGTTCCATGTACTCATTCCTTAAGAACGAGTGGAAAAAAGCTTCATTCATTGAGGTTAAAAGATTTAGAAATAAAACATCAGAGCATATTGATACCAAGATGATTTCTGATGAAATAACTACTAATTTAATAAGAAAAAGAATTAAATTTATTGATCAGTCTTTAAACAAGGAAGCTATTAAAGAGATGGAGAAGGGGATGACAGGTTTAGTAGATCAGGATAGCGCAATACCAACTGGCATGCTAAAATCTCCGAATTTTTACCTAACAGGAGATATCAGAGATAATGTTAGAACCTCCAAAGGAAAACGTTTACAGTATCTTGTAGTAACACTTAAACTTGTTAGTCTTAAGACAAATATAGTTGAGTGGCAGGATCAGCAGCAGTTCTTAAAAGCGACAAGTAAGAAAAAAATATCCTTTTAAATAATAATACAAGGTTCATTATATGAATAAATGGAAATTCTTAGTCATAATTATCTTCTTTTCGCTTTCCTATACCGCATGTACAACAAGTTATAATCAACTAATAAAAGATTCAGAAAATACTTTTTATCAGGGCAAATATAAAGAGGGAGCCAAAAGACTTCTTCCTCTTGTAAATAAAAAGAGCAGAGAACAACTTCTCTATATGATGGAATGCGGTTTGATGCTTCATGCTGCTGCAGATTATAAAAATAGTAATAATGTATTTCTGGCGGCTGCAAAGCTTGCAGATAAAATTACCACAAGCATTAGCAAACAGGCGGCCTCGCTACTTCTTAATGAAACAAAAACTAACTATAAAGGAGAAGATTTTGAGAGGGTGCTTATTCATATGTATCTTGGGATAAATTTTCTCATGCTCAATGAGGCTGACGAAGCGCGAGTTGAGTTTAAGAAGGTTAACGAACTGCTTAGGGATATAAATGTTACAACTGGCAAGCGTTATAAACAAAATCTTATGGCTAAATATTTAACTGCTATTGCATTTGAGATTATTGCCGATAAAGATAATGATGAGAATGATAGAGAATTCGCATATATAGAGTATAAACAGATCTATAAGCTCTCTCCTAAGTTCCCTCTAGTTCATCGGGATCTTCTTAGACTATCTAAAAAGCTTGGAGATACAGAAGACTATAACCAATGGAAAAAGAAGTTCAGGAAAGAGGAAAGGATACCTAAGGATGCAGGCGAACTATTAGTGATATATCAAGCAGGAAGGGGCGCTATAAAGGCATCAAGGGGGAAATTGCTCTCTGATCGATCAATGAAAGTCAGCATAAATAATTCATTACGTAGTATACCCTTAAAAGCAGGTGTAACAGTCGCAGGCGTGCTAGTTGCTCTTAAGATTGCAGAGAACCCTATACCAAAATTCAGGAAAAGATCAAACAGAATAAAATACTTGCAAATATCTATTAATGGACAGGATGTGGACAGGACATATATTCTGGAGAATATTGAAAAAACAGCAATCCATAATATGGAGGATGATTATAAACGACTTTATGTGAAGGTTGCAGCAGGAATTGCAATTAAAGGAGCTGCATCTGTAGCTGCAGGACTTACTGCTCAAAGGATTGCTAAGCAGTCTAAAAAGGCAGGTGGAGTCGCAGGTCTTATCGGAGCTGCTGTTGGTGCAGGCACCGGTGTTGCACTTGCATCTCAGATCAAACCGGATCTTCGATGCTGGCATACACTTCCGGCAAACCTACAGATTGGAAGAATTTTTTTGCCAGCAGGTAAATATAATATTAATGTGAAGTTTTTAAATCAGCAAGGCAGGATTGAAAGAACTAAGCAGAGCAAAATTGAAATAAAAAAGGGAGAGAAAATATTGTTAAATTATAGAACACTTTTTTAATTTACCTTCGATTGTTATTTTTAATTACTTACATTCGTTCTTTCTCTGGAAATAAAGCCCTTGCTTTTAGCAGCCATAACTAGGTTTCAATTAGTAATGTAAATTAAAGAATTAAACAGAGGTAAAAATGGATGCTTCAAAATCTCAATCTCAAGATGAACACATCGTATTTAACTCTAGTCTATTCGAGTTTTCCCCTTTCCCCATAATAAGAATTAATCCACAAACTGAAATAATTAATGGAAGTCTGTCTTTTGAAAGTTTTATTGGAAAAAGCCTTAATGATAAAAACAAAAAACAGAATATCTTGTTCAGGTATATGTCCCTTTCTGATAATAACAAGATAAATGAAGTGATTTCGGATCTCCTTATTGGTAAAATAACATTTATGAGGATTGGAGAAATAAAGATAACAAATGCAAATGCTGAAGAGAAATGGGCAAATATCATTCTTTATCCAATTATAGACAGTAATAACAATATTATTGCTATTGAAATTATATTGGAAGATATAACAAGATTAAAGAGTCTGGAAAAAAAGATTAACATTATGAACAAGAATCAGATTATGGGTAATCTCACAACTGGTCTTGTACATTCTTTTAGTAGTATTATCAATTCAATCAAAAATGAAGTTAAATCAATAAAAGGATGTAGTTCCAAGAACATCCCCTTGGATAGTTTAAGTAAAATTGAAAAAATTGCTTCAAAAGGTGAAAAGCAAATCAATGAAATTATAGATTTTATTGAAGAAAAAGAGGGAGTTAGAAAACGCAAGGTTAAAAGTCTAAAAATAATCATTGAAGATGCAATTAATTTAGCAAAGATGCAATTCAATTTTAGTGATGATGAAAAGAATAAGAAAACAATAAAATTCAACAATAAGATTCAATCCAATGTTAGAATTAGATCGGATATCAAATTAGTTAATGAATTGATTGTATCAATTATATTTAGAGTGTCTAGTTATATTAGGGGAAATGGGACAATAAATATAGTACTGAAAAGTAATAATGAACTTTCATTGAATGTTTCAGTACTAAAGGAGCCTAATTATAGTGAAGCTAATATGCAAGAATATATTCCTGGCATCCCAGAAGCTGATATCAGATATATGGCTGAAAAACTGCAAATTAAAATCTTTGAGGAGGAATCTTCAAATTCCTATTCCTTAAAGGCTGTTATCCCATCTGGTATATTAATCAATAAGGTCAAACCAGTTAAAGATACCAGAAACGGAAAGTTAAAAAAATTGAATGTGTTATTAGTTGGTGATAAAGATCAGAACAGATATCTTTGCAGCAACATCGAAAAAATTCAAATTTGTGACAATTACTCAAGAGCTTTATCACTCTTTAAGAGGGATAAGTTCGATTTGATAATTGCTAATTTTCAACAATCTGGTATTTCCGGCTTAGAGCTACTAATAAAAATTAAGGAAAGTGATGAAAATGTCATTTCTGTTCTAATATATGATGGCAAACCTGAGAAACTTAAAGCTTATAAAAATATTATTGATATTTACATGCCTTCAAGTTTTTCTATGAATAAACTTTCCAAGGAGATTTCAAGGATTAGTAACAGCAAGAAAAAGTAAAATTATAAGATTTTATTCATTCTGATTAAATCTTCTTTTTTACCTATAAGTACAATAACATCATTGATATCAAGTATTTCACTATATTTTGGATTATAGATCATCTCGCCATGATACTTCTTTATTGCAACTATGATAATCCCAAAGTCCTTTTTTAAATTACTATCTAGTAGACTCTTGCCAATAAGTGGGGAACCCTCTTGGACCTGCGCTTCCTCCATCACAAGACCAAGATGATTGTTCATCATAGCAATATCTATAAAATCAACTACAGTAGGTCTGATCAGAGACTGTGCCATTCTTTTGCCACCGATAAGATACGGGGTCACGACTTTAGAAGCGCCAGCCCTCTTTAATTTTATTTCTGATTTCTCGTCTGAAGATCTAGATAAAATAAATATATCAGGTCTTAGCCCTTTGGCTGTTAATGTTATAAATACATTATCTGCATCTGATCTAACAGCAGGCACGATCCCCTTTGCTTTCATTATACCTGCCTTCATAATCGCTTCATCCGATGTGGCGTCCATATGAATATAGAGATATTTCTCCATTACCAATTGTTCAATACTTGCTGGATCGTTCTCAATCACAACAAATTGGATGTTATGATTCATAAGCTCCTGGCATATTAAGCTACCAATTCTTCCAAATCCACAAATTATATAATGTTCTTTTAATCTAATTATTTCCTTTTCCAATTTTCTCCTCCCAAATGTTTTTGACAACTCTCCCTCAATCAACATCCTTAATAGTGTTCCTATGGTATAAGCCCCTATAGTTATACCAGTGGCAATTATTATAATTGTAATAATTCTGCCATAAGTTGATAGCGGCTTTATTTCAGAAAAACCCACAGTACTGATTGTAATAATTGTCATATATAAAGAGTTAAACAATGAAATCCCTTCTACTAAATGAAAACTAATAGTGCCGAAAAGGATTGTTAATAAAAGAAATGAAAAAGTAATTTTTATTTTTTGCAAATCCATTCAATATTATCCTTATTAACATTAGTATTTTCTTTTGTTGTTATGAATTATAATCGACAACAGATTGTCTAATGTCAATGGTTTATTATTACCTGTGAGATTCGAAGTATAGGGAGAAAGTAAAAAAATTAACGCCGAGATATATATCCCGGCGTTTAATGTGATACTATGATGTTGGCTCAACTTTTTATCTTAATAATTGCAAAACGGTTTGGGATTTTGTATTAGCTTGTGCTAACATGGCAGTTGCAGCCTGAGTAAGCACCTGATATCTTACAAAGGAGTTCATCTGTTCTGCCATATCAGTATCTCTGATCCTGCTCTCAGCAGCTTGAGTATTCTCATACGCATTCATAAGCCCCTTTGCAGCATGCTCCAGCCTGTTGTAATAAGCTCCAAGATCGGCCCGCTGTTTGGCAATAATATGTAATGCTTCATCTGCAAGGCCAATAGTGGCATTTGCTTTCCCTGGTGTTGACAGGGAGACAAAGGTCAACACTACAGGATTTCTGAGCCCAAGCGCGGCTGCTGTCATTGTTTCAATAAAAACCCTTTCCCTCTGATGCATATTCGGACCCATATGAAACCACATCGATGCAGTTGGGTGAAGTCGCGCGAATGATCCTGTTAAGAGTTTTAGTTTATTAAATTCAGCTTGAGATGAAATCCTATCAACTTCATCAATTAACTCTGATACTTCAACCTGTATCAGTTGTCTATCCTTTGCACTATAGATTCCATTAGCTGCCTGAACTGCAAGAACCCTTACTCTCTGTATTATATCATGAAGCTCTTGTAGATATCCTTCTGCAGTTTGAACAAATGACATTCCATCTTCAGTATTCCTCTCTGCTTGACGCAAACCATTAATCTGGGTTCTCATCTTCTCGGATACTGCTAAACCTGAAGCATCATCCCCAGCGCGATTTATTCTCATACCAGAGGATAATTTTTCAATATCCTTTGTAATATTCCAGTCATGAAATTTTAAAGTTCTGTGTGCAAAAATAGAGCTGATGTTATGATTAATAATCATTTCTTCCTCCTTGAATTACTTTACCATCTTCCCTGATAGTAAACTACATCGTATTACTATTCAGTAGTTCGTCCTAATTTATTTTTTATTTAAAGCTCATTATTCTTGATTATTGGGGGATATATGGTATTATCTGATATTATGAATGAAATTTGTTATGATATTATTATTATTGAAAAATATTATTTTTTTTCCAAAATGAGAAATTATTTCAAAAATGCGATTTTATAATTCTACTTGACCTGTTATTGTTTCTATTATCTTATTAAAAAATAATATTTATACAAAGTAAAACTTTATTAAATTGATATATCGAGCTCAATTTACTATATAGAAATAAATACAATATACTATAGTTTTATAATCATTTAAGGCTTTATTAAAAAGTTATGGTTGGTAAATTCGGTGGACATCCCTCAAGGTTGAGAAAACCCAACCTTGTCAATAAAATGAATCTGACATCAAATTTCTTTAAATGGAGATTTAGAGTTCCCTCTTTTCTAAAATTTGGATCTAGGATACCAATCGCAATTTTAATAGGAGCCTTGGCAGGAGTTTTTATTGCCTTCATAATAATTTTGTTTACAGATTTCGATAAGGTTCGAGCTCTTGCAGGATTCAAGCCAAACATTACAACAAAAATTTACGATAAGAACGGATTTCTCATTTCCGAGTTGTTTAGACAAAAAAGAGAGGTTGTTGAACTTTCCAAGATCCCAAAAACGCTAATTGATGCTTTTATAGCTAATGAGGATAGGGAATTTTATGATCATTTTGGTATAAATATCAAGGGTATTGTTCGAGCTTTCTTTATAAACATTTTTTCTGGAAGGATAAAACAGGGAGGCAGCACAATTACTCAGCAGTTGGCAAAGATATTGCTTACATCAAGAAGAAGAAGTATTTACAGGAAGGTAAAGGATATCTTTATCGCTATAATGATGGAATTTTTTTATACAAAAGATAAGATACTAGAGTTGTATTTTAACCAAATATTTCTTGGTCATGGAGTATATGGAGTTGAGTCAGCTTCAAGATTCTATTTTCAAAAGCATGTATGGGATTTAGACCTTGCTGAGTCTGCTTTATTAGCTACATTGCCATCTTCTCCAAATAGACTGTCTCCTATTAGACATCCAAAACGGTCTATGGAAAGACATAAGATTGTGCTGGCAAGTATGGTGGAGGTCGGATTTATTAATATCCAGCAGGCGGAAGAGGCATTTTTGGGATTCTGGCCTGGATATCTGGAATATATCAATGAGCTGTCTCCAACACAAAATACATTTTCCATAAGAATGGATAGAGCCCCTTGGTTTACTGAATATATAAGGCGAATTGTAATAAATAAATATGGAGAGAGGACAGTATATGAGAATGGGCTTATGATCTATACAACACTAGATCTTAATAAACAGATCGCTGGACAGAGGATATTAAAGGAGTCACTGAACAGGCAGTCTGTTATCTCAAACCGCTTATTATTTAAAAATGAAGATCATATCGTAGAGAAATATTCAGACACTATCGAGATATTTTCCCTGCTTTTTAATCTTAAGCAATATTCAAAAAAAGGATCATATATATTAAAAAAACTCAATGATTATCTTCAAAAAAATATTATTGATGAGCTGGAGATAATAAACTATCTTATTGGACTTAATAATATAGGAGCCGCTCTGGACTCATATAGATCAATTCATTATGATGATAAGATATTTCAAAATGTTGAGGGATCTATTATATCTATAAATCATACAAATGGATATATTGAAACAATGATAGGCGGAAACGAATTCTCCAGCATCAACCAGTTGAACAGGGTTATGCAATCCCAGCGTCAACCAGGTTCCGCGATTAAACCGCTCCTTTACGCGGCTGCAATAGAGTCCGGTAAATATACCACAGCATCTGCTATACTAGATTCTCCCATAGTGTATCTTGACAATGAGGGCAGTGACTGGATACCTGAAAACTATGAGGGAGAATATTATGGACTAGTGAGACTTAGAAGCGCATTAGCAAAATCGATAAACGGAGTTTCTATAAGGATAGCGGATAACCTAGGTATCGATTATATAATGAAATACTTCTCTAAACTTCTTAAGATAAAGGATAAAGATGTAACAAAGCGAATCCCAAGAAATTTTTCAATTGCACTTGGATCTTTTGAGGTCTCCCCCTTTGAATTGGCAAGGGCATATGCAATAATTGCAAATGGAGGTAAAGATGTAATACCCTACTGTATCAGGCATATAAAAGACAGGAATGGGGATATTCTGGAAAATCAGGAACAAGAAATCAGCAGGATACTAAAAGAAAAAAGAGAGAAAGAAGAGATAAATATTATCAGCTCTCAAACAGCCCAGGTTGTGATAAGTATGCTATGTTCAGTTATCACATACGGTACAGGGCGCGTTGCTGAGATAGGAATGCCAGCAGGTGGTAAAACCGGTACAACTAATAACTGGAAGGATGCATGGTTTGTTGGATTTACACCTTTGTTAACGACCTGTGTTTGGACTGGATATGATGGAAAGGGACTTTCGCTTGGGATTGGACAATCAGGCGGCGCTGTTGCAGCGCCTATATGGGCGAAATATATGGGCGAGGTTATGAAAAATAATTCATTTATCAATTTCCCTCAATATGCAAAATTAGTTGAAACAAGGGTCTGTGCTCGTTCTGGCAAACTGCCCTCTCATAATTGTAGTAATATTATTGATGAGGTATTTATTAAGGACACAATTCCGGAAGAAACCTGTGAAGTCTGTAAAGATATTCACTATACTGTCAAAATTCACAAAAAGGGGCCAAAGAGTAATATTGCAAGAGTTCAAAGAAAAGAGATACTGAAAAATATTAAATCAGCAAATGATGAAGATTCATTTTTAAACAACATTGGGAACGATCTTCTTGAGTAGATTTAAACTTACATCATCCACCATGGAACTGCTGTAATTGCGCTACTTCTTCCTATAACATCATTACCCGCATATATAATCATCTGTTAAGCAAATAGCTGTTTATATTGAATTAAATCTCGATACCTAATATTATATTATGATTTTTTTGGATAACCAATCAGGATAACGCAAATTAGCTATTATTAAACACAAAAATCCGATGCAAGCAAATAAAGAAAGCTCACCCCTATTAACCATTACCAGAGTGAATAGGGTTATTTGGAAGATGCAAATAAATCGTCTATTTATTACCTCCAGGAGCGTTTAGTATAATTGGCATACCAGTTGCTTTAGGGCTGGTTGGGAGCAATATGAATGTAGTGTTTGGGCTGTTAGCTAGTTTTTCATATGATTGAATAGCTTCATGCTGTAAATAGTATGGGGTTAATGTTTTATTGATAATAGACTGTGCTTTTGCAATACCCCTTGCTTCAACTTCTTTTATCTCTGCTACTTTTTTTGCCTTCTCCTTTTGATATTCAGCAGCTTCTGCCTCTTGTTGAGCCTTAATCTTCATTTCAATAGCATCTTCAACAGTCTTGGGAAGTCTTATCTCTCTTAAAAGTATTTTATCAACTAAAGTATATTTTTGGGAAAGCATTGTGTTTGCATCTTTTAATATCTTTTCTGATATTATTGAGCGTTTCTCATATATCTCTCTTGAAGTCAATACAGATAATGAATCTCTAATAGTAGTTCTTATCGAAGGTAAAATAATGTTCCTCTCAAGACTTGCAAGGTCCTTTGCAATCTTTTTATAAATATCCTCTACATGTGTTGAATCTACCCTATACCATGTAGTAAGGTCGATACGAACAGCCATACCATCTTGACTTCTAATTGTTAAAGACATTGTATTTTCTCTTAATCTTTTTGGATAAGAATATGTATTTGCCCATGGCCTTTTAAAATGAAGTCCAGGTGTTGTAATACTACCGTAAACCCTGCCGAATTGTGTTAAGACAATAGCTTCTCCTTCATCTACTTGAAATAGTAATATTGATATAAACATCAGAATTCCCACTACCAAAGCAACTGCGCCACCTAAATATGCCTGCTTATTATTTGACTTCCTGCCAATAAGAAAAACAACAACTCCTGCTATAATTATCAGTAATGCAATAATAGCCTTCTCCATAATAAATCCTCCTAAATCTTTTTATTAGACAATATTTAATTATATCTAATCATTATACTTGTCAAGAATATTACTTTTTTTAATAGTTTTATTCTTGAATATTTTATTTTACTTTATCGTGTTCCTTTGAACACGATAATATTGTTAGGATAAACCACATTAAAATGACACAGCTTTAAGTTCCAGTATTATTAAAGGATTACACATTATGCATTCAGATTTTGATGCACAATTTCTTCAATAATCGCGCATGTATCTTCAGTTTTTGCATTTACAACAGTCTCGAGAAAATCCATCTTTTCCAGGCTATGTCTATAAAGGGGATCGTAATATTTTAGAAGAAGCAGGCGGGTAAACTCAAATAATTCTCCATCTCGAAAAAGTTTGATGAGAATATCTGTGTCTTTTCTGCCTAAGCGGTCAGATAAGGATTCTGTAATTGATATTATTTCATCATTGTCCATTTTATGAGTATACTCCTTTAATAGAATTTCCACCCTTCTTTGAATGGTGGCTTCTATCAGTATTTTAGGAGAATCGTGTATTAGTTTTAGTATTTTATCAGGTATAAATAGGTTTCCGATCTTTCTCGATTCACCCTCAAAGATAACATATTCACTGTTATTGAGCTTGTCGATTTTGCTAAGCAGAAGACTTTCAAACATCTTCTGACTGTTGGGATGCAGACCGATACCTCCAAAGACTGAACTTCTGTGGCCTGCCATATCCTCAAGGTCGATAGAGTTTTTCAATCTCCTTAATATTAGTGTCTTTCCTGTTCCTGTAAGCCCCTGAAGCACAAAGACCTTGGGCTTTATCTCGATTGAATCTAGTCTTGATGAAACGTATCTTCTATATCCCTTATACCCAGTTTTTAATTTGTATACAGGAATGCCTAGGGAAGAAAGAAGGGAGGCGAGCGAGGATGACCTCATACCGCCTCTAAAGCAATAAATAACTATATCTTTGTCGTTTATTTTTTTTATATTAGCGACAATTTCGCCCAGCTTACCTCCGGCAATCTCTGTCCCACGGACAATGGCGTCATCCTGCCCCATTATTGCATAGATCTTGCCAATCTCGCTCCTTTCCTCATCATCAAAGAGAGGAATATTTACAGATCCGGGAATATGATCTTTCTCGAATTCAATAGGAGCGCGCAAATCAATAAAGAAGGGTTTGGAAAGTCTGATCGCATCCTGATAAGAGATTTCTTTCACTTTTTTCCTTTATCGAAATTGACATGTTAGGAATTTTGTAATATACATTTGAGAATAAAACATAGCTGAATTAGTAAATTGTGCCTGCTTTAGAACAACTAAAGAGGCGGCATTTTTACTGTTACATATCCTTTGCAAGCAATCTCTTTTGCTCCCTCTATCACTACCCTCATATATTCACTCATGATATTCACAAACAGCAATGGATGGAAATCTTTTCTGGAGAGATGTTTTTTATTTATCCTTTCGCCATCATATTCAGTAGCGAGGAACGAGAACTCTTTTTTTAGCAATAACTCAAGGTCATCAAGGGGTACTGATGTAATTGCAACAACCTCGCCGTCATTAAAGCTGTATTCATCAATTGGCCTGTTGTCAAGTAGAAGATATACATGTTGGAACTCGCGATGAAACATAGACTCAGATCTATCTTCATAGCGGAAGTAACCAAGATCAGCAAGCTCCTTGTATGAAGGTGATATGCCGATCTCCTCGATCGATTCTTTTTGAATTTTGTTATCATTAACGCCAAAGGGAACATGCCCCCCTACTGTTATATCGAGACAATCAGGATAGGTGTCTTTATGCTTTGCCCTTTGCTGGAACAATATCTCCGGATACCCTTTTTGATTTCTTATGATCCATAGGTGCACACCTTCGTGAGGAATACCTTCTTTATGAGCTGTGCTTCTTGGAACTGCCCTGCCTATTGGTTGAGCTTTTCTCCAATCCCATTCTTCAAGCATCTCTTCGTTTGTTTTAAAATTATCCGTCAATTTTTTACTTAACCTTCACTGATTGAATTTTTTTATTAAAACCTGTAATTATTATTATAACAGATACTAGTATTCCCAAAACAGCGATTGGGTAGAAATTTTCCTGCTGACTGTTCCTATTTGTAAGATCAATCATAAATCCAATAAGGGGAGCAGCAAGTACAGTAAAGAGTGATTTTGCTTGTGATTCGAGAGATAATATAGTAGCACTGGTTTCGGGTTTTGAATGTGCATCGAATCTACTAA
>JAXHTB010000600.1:0-1712 GCA_034190185.1 Spirochaetota bacterium
AATATCAACCTTATTTGAGATGGATATTGAAGAGATAGTTGAAAAAACAAAACTGCCTCATAAAAGCATTATGTTGATAAAAAAACGAGAATCGTCAATCCCCTTTATTACTTCTGATCCAGATACGTTTATAAACCTAGACGAAACGAACATAGTTTTGGAAAAGCATGATCTTAAGATAACAAAAGGAGGCAGATTCTATCACCTGTCTAGCAAAAACACTGGCAAGGGAAATGCGGTTAATAAAATAATTGATTATCTGAAAAAAACTTACAATGTTGATAATATAACATCAGTTGGTATCGGAGACAGTGAAAACGATATCCCTATGTTGAATGTTGTAGATATTCCTGTGCTTGTAAGAAAACCTGATAATAGTATAATAGATGTAAAGATGAATGTTATGAAAACAGAAAAGATTGGCCCATCTGGATTTACAGAAGCAATGAAATCGATATTTTTATAATACGCAAAAAATTGAAATAAAATACTTGAATATATTACCAGCAATACTAGAAGATATATATATCTAGACAAATTCAATGCTGAAAAAACATTTCTATTTAATTTATGGAGAGTATCATGGGAGCAACAGCCTATCTTTATGATGAAATTTATATGGGACATGACACAGGTTGGGGACATCCGGAAAGACCAGAAAGACTTCGGGCAATTGATGATAATTTAAAATCGAGTAAATTCTACAATGACCTGATGCGTGTTGAAAAACAGATTGCAGACTATGAATATATTGAACTAATTCATGACAAAAGTTATATAAACAGAGTAAAGAAAGATATCGAAAGCGGTTATTCAAACCTTGATTCTATGGATACAGTTATCTGCGAAAGGTCTTTTGAGGTTGCCTTATATGCTGTTGGTGGATCGTTAAAAATGTGTGATTGTATTATTAATGGAGATGCAGAAAACGGATTTTGTGTAATCCGTCCTCCAGGTCATCATGCTGAAAGAGATAGAGCAGCAGGATTCTGTATATTTAATAACATCGCCATAGCAGCAAAATATCTACAATCAAAACATAAGATCAAAAAGATAGCCATAATCGATTGGGATGTTCATCACGGAAATGGTACACAGCACTCTTTTGAGAAGGATAATTCTATCTATTACATCAGTCTTCATCAATACCCTCATTATCCTGGCACAGGAGAAAGTAATGAGAATGGAACTGGTGAAGGTAAAGGTTACACTCTCAATATACCAATGAAATCCGGCAGCGGAGATCAGGAATATGCACAGGCATTCAATGAAAAAATATTGCCGGAGCTTGAGAAATTCCAACCGGAGTTTATACTAATATCTGCTGGTTTCGACGCACATCGGGATGATCCTCTATCATCAATATATTTATCCACTGATTCATATTATCATTTTACCAAATCGATCAAGGAAATAGCTAAAAAATACTCTAACAAAAGAATAATAGCATTCCTTGAAGGTGGCTACAACCTCGATGCCCTTGCAGACAGCTCAAATATTATGATGAAAGCCTTTGTTGAAGATTAAGCTGAATTAACAGCAAATATAAAAAAATGAAAAAAATTTCTTCACAAAACAATATCTTTCATTTATAATAAACAAATCCATCATGTAAAAAATAATCGACATCTCGAAAAAAAATTGAAGGATGCTTGAAACATTTCATTTATAGAAGATTATTTACGATCATTTTATTATAATATAAAGCTTTC
>JAXHTB010000601.1:0-1708 GCA_034190185.1 Spirochaetota bacterium
AGGAGTCCCCTGGTTCTTACGCGCTTTACAATCAATAAGTTCTCCTGAATGGGTGTTGCACCTTATAGGCAGCGGTAGTGGAGAAGAAAAAGAACATTGTCTCACGTTGGCTAAGGAATTAGGAGATAAGGTTCATGTCTATGGCGCGCTATCCCAAAAGGATTTAGCTAGAATAATTAGACAATCTCATATTTTGGTATTGCCTTCCTTTTATGAAGGAGTCCCTCTTGTTATTCTAGAGGGACTGAGTAGTGGATGCCGAATTGTTGCAACTGATCTTCCGGGAATTAAGGAAATAGTTGGATATTCTAATACTGATCTTATATCTTTAGTCCAAACACCACGTTTACATCTCATTGATCAGCCATACCAGGAGGATGTGCATCTATTTGAACAAAATCTAAAGAAAGCAATTCAGCAACAGATCGATGCTGCATCCAGATGTTCAACAATCGATTTATCACCAATTCAGGATAGACTTAATGCCTACACATGGAAAAGCATATTTAATAAGGTGAAAGAAACTTACTTAGCTTGTTTAACAGAATATTCCGATAATAAATAATACAATTATCAAAATAAATAAACTCAAATAAAAAAAAATTATTATTATATGCAGTTTAGAATTTAAAGTTGTAAGAGATATTAAGAAATCAATTGGTTAAGTCTCTTAATAAAGTGAAGAATTGTGCTAAGTATTAGCCTTTAAAGGAATCTTGTTGTAAAATTCTTCTGTTATAAATCTTGCTAAAGAAAAAATCTTTTTTTCATCTAATTGAGTATCTATTCCAGACGAATTGAAAAAAGAAACAAGCCCTTCTGTAGATTGATTGCCAGGCGCTCCAGTAATACATCCACCGGAACCTCCCAAGGATGAATCGAATCTTCTAATGCCAAGATCATATGCAATTTTGCTATTAGATATTGCTCTTTCACTATTTATATTATGAGGATGATAACCCAGTCTCTCGATATCTTTGCTATCTATCTTATTCATTATTGTTTCAAATACCTTCCCTGTTTCATCTTCTTGTGCTAAACCCTGTAAATCAGACAATGACACAGAATCAACCCCAAGACTAAAAAGCATATCTATAAATTTATGCACTTGATCTAAATCTGCTTTAATAACAATATTTCTTTCAGGCTCAAGATATCCGAATACTGCTGAAATATAAGCAACTACTCGTATACCATTAGATACAGCATCTTTCAGAATTATTTTATATTCATCAACAGTATCATCTATAGACCTACCAAGATTAAGAAGATTATGTTCTTCTATTGCAGAAAAAAATATTCCTAATGTATGGTTAAACTGATCTGGCCCAAGACCTAAGTTACAGAAGTTTTTATAACCAGATAAATTCGGAGCAAGTGTTATTATATTAACATCATGATATTTTCCTAAAGCGTGTGCTATCTCCTTTATTGAATCTGTATTCATTGCTGGGGCTATCTTGGGATGAACACATGATAGAACCTCAATATCTTTAAAGCCGGCATCAATCAATTTTTGAGCTATATATATCCTTTTCTCTGGTGTAAATATATTAAGATAGTTAGATGTAATATTCTGGCCATATTCTCTTAATGTTACATCAGTAATGATAACTCTATTTTCTTTTTTTGAAAGCAATTGTATCTCCTGTAATAAACTTGAATGCAGTAGTTTAAAATATAAAAAAACTTCATTGCATTAAATGAT
>JAXHTB010000602.1:0-1698 GCA_034190185.1 Spirochaetota bacterium
CATTAACGATCTAAAACTACTTGTGCCAATAGTTTTGATCCTGATTGCCATCTCGCTCTTCCTGAGCTTCAGGACAATAACTGGTATGCTGCTTCCCATAATATCTGTTTTAGTGAGCACGGTATGGACAATAGGGATTATGAGTATTTTAAATATTCCCCTTACCATTATAACAAACTGCATTCCGGTCATTCTTATCGCAATTGGAAGCGCATATAATGTGCATATTATAAATAAATTTTACGAGGAAGCGTCGACAGGGAATGATGCGGCAAAGAGTTCGCAATTTGCTCTTAGCACAATCGGCACGCCGGTAATACTTTCAGCTGTAACAACCGCAGCTGGCTTTATTGCTTTCATCTTCGGTTCTTATTTAAGTATGATCCGTGACTTCGGTATATTTTCCAGTATTGGAGTTCTCTTTGCTTTAATTACTTCAATTACTTTTGTTCCTTCAATATTATCAGTGCTTCCGCAAAAGATAAAGAAAGCCAGAATCGCAACGTCAGATGCACCAAAAATCACTGTTGATCGCTTTATGGAAAGTATTGGCAGATTGATTCTAAAAAATGAAAAGCTGATTTTTATAATTCTAATCGTTGCTATAGTAGCAAGCATTATTGCCATACCTGAGATAGGCAGGAAGGTAAATATGCTCGATTATTTCGAAGAGGGCAACATTGTTAGAATTACTGAGGAGATAATGGAAGAAAAATTCGGAGGATCAATCCCAATACAGATACTTGTTAAGGGAGATATTCAAAATCCTGCGCTTTTAAAAGAGATGAAGAAAATGGGGGACTTTCTGGAATCGATGGGTAATATTCATAATGCGCAATCTGTAGCTGACCTGATTGAAGAGATGAGCGACGTTATGGATGAGGGGAAAACCATTCCGGACAGCAAAGCTAAGGTTGTCAATCTCTGGTTCCTTATTGAAGGAGAGGAGATAATGAGTCAGTTGGTAAATTCAAATAAGACTGAAGCTGTAATCCAGGCAACCATGACAGATATAAATACTGAGCGAATACAGGAGCTAGTAATAAAAGTTAATAATTATATAAAAAAAATAGACACCTCTGTAGGAAGTTTTAGCCAGACAGGAATCCCAAGCATTTATCAACATCTTGATGATAGCATTATGAGTAGTCAGGTGCAAAGTTTAATATTAGCAATCATTCTGGTCTTTATCTGTATTACCCTTTTGCTGAACTCCATTTACGGAGGACTGATCGGTCTTGCGCCAATAGGTGTTACACTTGTTTTTATATTCGGATTTATGGGTTACAGCAGCATCCCGCTGGATATAGTTACTGTGCTTATAGGAAGTATTTCCCTCGGTATTGGAATAGACTATTCAATACACTTTATAAGCCGATTCAAGAACGAATTCAGTAAATCTTCTTCTAAAGAGGATGCCTTGTTTATGACCTTAAGAACATCGGGCAAGGCAATAATTATAAATGTAGCTACAGTAACTGCAGGATTTATTGTTTTTGTTTTGGCTACTCTTGTGCCCACTCAGAGATTCGGTGTTCTTATATCACTTACAATGATCGCAGCCGGTTTCTGCTCAATAACCCTTTTACCATCGATAATCCTTTTAAGCAAAGCCAGGTTTGTAGGCAACTGGGATGAACTTGCCGGAAGGGTCTCAAATAATATAAAAAACAAAATATCAGATGTTGGTAAAAAAAT
>JAXHTB010000603.1:0-1698 GCA_034190185.1 Spirochaetota bacterium
ATTGATATGATAACAGGAACTATTATGAAAAAAAATAATTCAATATTGTCACATGTTCTATTATTCTTAATCATACTTATCTTACCTTCCTGCCTAGACACTGACCCGCCAAATAATGATAAAATGAAATCGCCTCAATTTGTAAGCGGTCCGGAAAACAGTGTTGCATACCCCTTTGCTAAAGGAATAATCGATGCTGCTGATGAAATCCTTGGCATATTCATGAATAATCAGTTAACAAATGGATCAGTAGAAAATGGAACTAAGCTCGTTAATGAAGAAGCCTACTTAGGGCTTGTTCAGGAGGATATTTTTTACTATTCAAGAAATAAGTATTTATCTCAGTTTAATGCAGATCCTGATAATGCTGAAATAAAATATTTAAAGATTGCATCTCAACTGAAAGTAATTATGTCTACCTATAAAAAAGATCTTTATCTATTAATAAATACAGACAATTTAGGAACCGGGATTACAATTGATGATATTAAGACAACAGACACATTAGAAATTAACCTCGGAATAGAGGATTCTGATAATTACATTTCAGCAAAAACTGTTTTTGATGCTCATTCCTTTATTACAACAAATATACACACAGATGCTCCTGAGACAGGTATTCAAAAAGTTATAAGCGGAGAATATGATGCTGCATTTCTTATATCAGAAACCTACCCTGCCCCTGCCTTACAGTCAATACAAGCAGATGCTCCAGTTGAACTTATTCGGGTTTATATGCCAGAGGATAAAAAATATTATGATGAAGACGGAGTTATATTCAACGATGACTATCTTTTTGTAGATAACTCTATAGAAAAAAATATTACTGTAAGAACATTAATCGTGGCCGGACCTTTCTTTTCTGACAGCAGTATTGAAGTATTTATTGATTATGCGCTGGATCATACAGTTGAGTATAAAACATTTAATCAGGAATGGGGAAGAATAACAAATATCAATTCAAGAGAATATATGATGAAAAATCCATTGAAGTGCAACTACCGAGCTTTATGTCATGTAACTGGTTACACATTGCTTGATCCCTTTTATGTTGAATCATACTTTTGCAGCGGTGCAGCAGAAGGAGCCTATCATGATATGACTATTGAACTTATCTGGCTCCTCTCTCATAATCTAGATATTGACCTAAAAGAAAAAAATACAACAGGGACATGGGAGAACTCTTACTGGATGCTCAATGGAAATGCAACAATGGCTCTTGTACAGGATGATATTTACAGCAATTTGATAAATGATGAAGGTGAAACCTACAGCATTATGCAGGCAGCTTCAATGAGGAAGGTAGCGCCGCTTCATTATGAGTACGTGCATCTAGTTGTTAATACTGAAGCTGCAAATTGGAATTCATGGAATTTTAACGGATCTAATGATGATCCATCACAACTTACTGGGGATTACCTTGAACAGATCTTTACAGATCCTTCTCCTGCTGTAACCACCGCTCCTGTGCTGCATATCAATGTTGGACCTAAGACATCAGGTACTTATATCAGCGCTATGAAGATAATAAACTCCTACAAAAAAATGAATAAAAGCTCTGCTGATGATCCTGACCTTCCGGATATGGATGGAATAGAAATTCATTATCATTTCGATTCCCCTTCTGATTCTATACTTAAGGTTGACACTGGTGAATATCATATGGCCTTTGTTACATCCGGTGTTCCCTATCATAGA
>JAXHTB010000604.1:0-1695 GCA_034190185.1 Spirochaetota bacterium
TTGAATCCGCGCAGCTATCCTTGGGTCAGGCCTTCTATAGCTTCTATACTGTTCGGCTAATTGGTCATAATTTACGAACATTATTTCCCCATCTCACGGAATATTCTGGGCGGTAAAGTATGAGCCATTGCCTGTAACAGCCAGATTATGGTCTCTAGGTAATCCACTCTAAGGTTTAATCATCAGACCAATACTATATTACATCATCTAAACGACTCAACTGTTTCTTTGAGCTTTAAAATCCCCCATTCGATTTCATTGGACTGATAGGCGGGAAAGGTCAGTCTGATAAAGAGACCTTTTTTGCGCATTTCCTCTTTGAAATTAGGAGCGACAGCATCCCACGCAGGAGCTATACCGACACCGGCATCTTTGGCAGATTTAATGAAGGCTAATTCATTATCAACTGAGATATCCCTGAGAGTGAGGGTAGCAAAAAAGCCACCACTGATTTCAACTGGAGATGCTTCTGGGAAGTGGGTATTAATCGCAGTATTCAACGCATTCATTCTTGGTTTATATAATTCACATAAGTATGTAAGGAAATCGGCATATCTTCCAGATTCCATGAAATCAGCTATAAACGCTTGAGTCGGTAGGTTGGGGTTAATTCGCGTATTGGCTATAATTCCCGTCAGATGCTCTACATAATGATCTGGAACTATCATATACCCACATTTGGTTCCTGGAGAGATAGTTTTCGTAAAAGAGCTTGTTAAAATTGGTCCCCATTCCGAAACATCTATAGCTCCATTTGTTTTTCCATCATACCGAAGATCCTGGTAACAGACATCCCATACGCACAAGATATTACGTTCCTTGCATACATGTTCAACAGCCCTGCGAGTTTCTTCTGTATAATTGATACCTAGAGGATTATGATGGAAAGGAATTCCGTAAAAAGCCGCAACATCAATCTTATTCACCGTATCTTCAAATTGATTCAAATCAATCCCTTCCGGTGTAAGCTTAACGCCAACTAATTGATGTCCATAGCGTCTGGCATCGAATAGCACCCGATCATAAGTTGCTTCTTCAACAATGATGGTGCTCTGCAAAGGAAGAGATTTGAAGAACAGGGAAATAACCTCCAAACCTCCGTTTCCCACAATAACTCGTTCCGTATTAACACCATGTAAACTGGCAATCAAATCGCGCAAAGGCTTAAAGCCAGGGAAATGGCCATATTGAAGCACATCAATTCCGTGTTGCCGAATCGCTTTTGCGTATCCCTCTGATACCAGTGGAATAAGGCGAGACAAGGCTTCTTCCGGCGGAACACCACGCAGAAAATTTACTGAAGGTTTCTCATTTACTTTACCCATCGCAATATCCTTTCATATTTTTCATATTTAACAATGCATAATGTCAAATCTCAGCCACCGATTTCACAGGGTCAGGTGATGTATCGCAATACTCATGATGACCTTTGCCAAAACACACATGATATAAACCCATTAGAACTTTATAAACGGAAAAAGAAGGCCACAATGAAATTCTATCATGAACAGCACAAATATTACTGTGGTATTGATCTGCATGCAAGAAAAATGTAGTTTTGCATTATGAATCAGGCAGGAGAAATTCTAATACACCCAAATAATACAAGCAAGACCACGTTTCTAAAAGCGATTCAGCCTTATAAGGAAGATATGGTAATATGCGAAGGGGGTGTGTATGTTTACGTGGTACTGG
>JAXHTB010000605.1:0-1687 GCA_034190185.1 Spirochaetota bacterium
GAGAGTTCTCCCACAGATTGTGGACGTTGACGCCTACCGTCACCACGTCGCCAGCGTGAATGCTGGGAGGGAGAGTCCATGAACAACTTAAAGAGAAAGAAATTAAAATCCAATACAAACATTTGGCGAACAGCGCTGCTATCCTGAACTTTCCGGAATCATATTTGAATATGGTAAGACCAGGAATTATGGCTTATGGATATATGCCGTCAAAAGAATACAATAAGAATATAACTGTAATCCCTTCAATGAAATTAAAAAGCTATATAGTATTTCTTAAAAGAGTTACAAAAGGCACCCCCCTTTCATATGAGTTGACATATCAAACTGAAGAAGATTCGAATATTGCTACTATTCCTGTTGGTTATGGATCAGGTTACAGCAGATTACTTTCAAATAAAGGCAGAGTAATAATAAGAGATAAAATATATCCTATTGTGGGACGTGTCTGTATGGATCATTTCTTGATAAATATTGGGGATGATGAATATCCTCTGGGAGAAGAGGTTATACTTTTCGACCAAAAAGACATAACAGTAGAGACAGTCGCAGACTGGATTGAAGCCATACCCTATGAGGTCACCTGTTCTGTATCTAAAAGACTACACAGGGAATATGTATACTGATAATTATATATCTCCTAAGGATAGCATCAACTCTGATCAATGAAATGTGGAACTCCCTAATCAATTTGAAAAAATTATCTGATGCTCGTCGCATTATATGTCAAGACATACTCATTCACAAATGCATAAGAGGGAATTAAAACAACCAGATAAACATTAAAACATAGTTAATCATTCCTAAAAATCAGGAAGAATGTTCTTTATATAGTACAGATTATTTTTTATCTCTTCCATTTCCAGGAATGACAGCAATAGTAACTATTGCCTTTGCAACCATTTTTTTATCATCTTCATCTACAGCAAATATTGCAAAAAGTTCAGACTCTGAAACAATTATTGTTTTTCCTGCTTTAAGCACATTCGCCATACAAATAATCCGATCTCCCAAAGCCGGCCGCAACAGATTGATCTTAAACTCAACAGTAAGCACGCGTTCATTTGGAGCTACAAGTGTAAATGCAGCAAGCCCCCCTGTGAAATCAGCCATTGTGGAGAGAACACCTGCATGTACAAAACCATCCTGTTGAGTAAGATGCGGTCCGGGACATACGCTAGTTTGAACCCAACCCTCACCTAGGTCATCTACCTCTATGCCTAAATGCTTAAGTAATCTATGCTTGGCAGCATTATTGAGTGATCGTTCTCGGAAATCATAACTCTTCGCTTTCATTCTATTTATTCTGATTCTTAAGCTTATACTTAAATATCTTACCAATCGCACTTTTGGGCAGCTCATTGAAAAATTCCACACATGCGGGCACAGCGAAATCTGGGAGATTATTTCGACAAATATCTATTACCTCCTTTTCTGTCAATTCTGTCCCTTTCTATAGTACAATAAAGGTCATTATCGCTTATCCAAAATTTACATCCGGCAACCCTATTACTGCAGCGTCTTTAACAGATGAATTTTGATATATTAGATCTTCAATCTACGAGGCTATAATTGTTCTACCTGAAGTGGTTATCATTCAACCGGGTGGCCGCCACCCTGTCCATTAATCTGCCCTTCGGCTCCGGGGTCACCGTGGCCGGCACCGGCGTGGTGCTCAACAACGAGA
>JAXHTB010000606.1:0-1681 GCA_034190185.1 Spirochaetota bacterium
GCTTACCGTTCATAAGCGCCTGAAGAAAATGAACTAGATCCCTTGGTGAAGCAATAATTGATCCTGAAGCAAAAGGAATGGTATATTTTTCTGTTTCGGTTAATACTTTCCCGTGATGATGACCTCTAACAACTAGATATTTAAGGGTTTGGTCAGTCATCACATCTGTTTCTTTCAGATTTATTTTATCGATTATATACTGCTTGACAGCTTCCTCATAGGATTTTCCAGTAACCTTTTCTATTATTATTCCCAGCATTAAATAGCCTATGTTTGAATAAGCAAAATGTTTGCCTGGTTCAAAAAGTAGTTCTTTGTTTTTTAAATATGAAAGCACTTCTTCTGGATTCCGATAGCGGTACTTATTGGCTTCATATTCCTTTACACTATCAAAAGTTGCAACTCCTGATGTATGAGTGAGCAGATGATTTATGGTAATATGAGCTGCATGACGCATTTCAGGCAACCACTTATCAATTGAGCTTTCCAGGTGCAATCGTCCCTCATCTTCTAAGCTTAGCACAACAATGGCTGTAAATAACTTGCTGATACTTCCTGCACAAAACTTTAAGTCAGGTGTGATTTTCGTTATCTGCCTGTTGCCTGTAATTCCTCGAGTAGCATACCATATCCCTTCATCTGGGACCCCGACTGACGCGCTTATTCCCTTTACTTGTGTAATCAATTTTATATCGTCGAGTTTCTTTTCCAATAAATCAACTTTATCTTTACTTAAGGATTGAGAAATGATAGATCCATTTGATTTTATGGATTCAATGGATAATGTTATCGGTGTGCGAATATTAGATTTAGGTTGTAGAGAATGGCTGCATCCGGTAAAAGTTGTTATTATAATTAAACTAAGTTGAAATGATATTTTTCTCATCCTCTATACTTCCTATTTTATCTATAGCAAAACGCCCACGATCACTTGCCCGCCCGATTTACTACCCCTACGACACGTCAAGCAAGTCATGCCGGCTTACTGCGGTCAGGTCCATTGTGTTGTTATGACGTCAATAGCTGGCAAATGTCATAAATAATTTTGTCTAATCTCTTATTTGCTAAGGATTTCATTGAATACTCCTGCAAATTATTATTGACGTTTCTGCTACTATTATATGTTTCAATTATCCTTTTTTTAGTCCATTTTTTAAAAGCAAATCCTGGAGACAAAACGATATTTTCTGGTGAATACCAAAATTCTGAGCCAGTTGAATCAATAACAGTAATATAAGTTCTATCATCTATTGGAAATGATGACAAACAACTCTCAGCCAATTCTTGGATATTAAATGCTGAATGAAGGCTATCCGCAGATACAATAATTACCGGATATTTCGGTTTCCTAAGTAATATTTTAAATTCAATTTTATTATCATTCATTTTTATTCTCTTCTGAGTCATAAATTATACCCGAAATACTATTAAATTAAAAAGGGTATCTATTTATTTCTATTACTTCATTAAAATCTTTCGTATTTAATGTAATAATTGTATTTATTTCATTCGAAAGTGCTATACTAATAATTTCAAAATCATGAATTTTAAGTCCTATGAGTTTATATTTAAATAACAACTCTTGAAATATTGTGAATGATCTTTGGGAAGGGTACAAAATCGTTAAAAAATCCATAAAATCTTGAATAATCATTAATGCTTCATCAATTGATAGTGAACT
>JAXHTB010000607.1:0-1678 GCA_034190185.1 Spirochaetota bacterium
CACACGCTGACTTAGCAACATTAAAAGAACCTATAACCACAACTTATTATTGTAAAAAACATGGCAAGATATGTAAGCCATTATTTTCAATATTAAGCTGGTGGCAAAGATATACACAGGACACAATTAATCGAGTTATTCAATTTAATAAACTTAGGACAGATACATTCCAAAAATGTCTAGTTGGAGATAGTAGATCAATAAATATTGTTCAAGAATTAGACGGGAAATATCCTGAATTTAGCAAGTTAATAAAAAATAACAAGCTTGCTGGTATCTTTTCAAGTCCGCCATATGTTGGTTTAATAAATTATCATGAACAACATGCCTATGCTTATGATTTATTTGGCTTTGAAAGAAGGGATGAATTGGAAATAGGCCCTTTATACAAAGGTCAAGGATTAGAAGCGCAAAAGTCTTATATTAAAGGTATTTCTGATGTTTTGAATAACTGTAGGCAATTTTTGAAACAAGATTATGATGTGTTTTTGGTAGCCAATGATAAATATTGTCTATACCCACAAATTGCTACACTATCTAACATGAAAATTGTTAATGAATATAAAAGACCTGTTTTAAATCGTGTTGAAAAAGATAGAGCAGCTTATTCAGAGATAATATTTCACATGAAGGAAATGTATTAATTATGAGTCAAAAATTTGATACTATCTTAAATGGTAAAATAAATAGCTTTTCTAAAAAATTTGACATTGATAGAATAAAAACTACACCTGAAGACATTTTTGAAGACTTTTCAAATTATGTTGTATTATCAAATATTTTATCTGAAGAACTGGAAGATATCAATAAAGTATCTACTAATAGATCACAAGGGATTGATGGGATAGGTATAATTATTAATGATCGTTTAATTTCTGATGAATCTGATTTGGCAAAAGTAGGAGAAAATGAAAAGCTGGTCATTAAATTATGTTTTATTCAATCTACTACTCAAAGTAGCTTTGACTTGAAAAAATTTCAATCATTTACTGATGAAGTAGTTAACTTCTTAACTAATCAACTAAGCATTGAACCTTTTTCTGATATATATGATAAGTTGTTTGATGAAGAAGGAGATTATATAGACAACTTGAAAGAAACTCCTAAGCTTTCGCTATTTTTTATTTCAGGATGTACTGACCATAACCTTGACAATAACACCATTCAGAGTGAAAAACAAAAGATATTAAATAGAAGTGAAATTAATAATAAATTCAATCTCGACGATATTTACTTTTTTCAAAAAAATGAATTAAATGAAAAATATGAAAAAATATCGAAGTTTCACACAACCTCTTTAAGATTCCATAAATGTGTCCAGTTAGAAGAAAAGAATAAAGTAACTATAAGTTTGTTGACAGCAATTAAATTTGAAGAACTTAAAAAGCTAATTTTGACAAAAGAAGAAAATTTAAGAGACAATTTATTTATTGATAATGTTCGATCATATGTTGGTCCAACTAAAGTTAATGAAGACATTAAGAGCACTTTATCGAATAATGACTATAATCCTTATTTTATTTACTTAAACAATGGATTAACAATAATGTGTGAGTCTATTGTTATTTTAAAGAATTAAACCCCTCAAAATCAAGGACAATTTAAAGAATATGATATCGAGAATATTAAAGTAGGATGAGAAATTATAAAATTATTGTATCTTAAATAAAAAAATATG